>JABDPQ010000437.1 GCA_013042695.1 Desulfobacterales bacterium
CAATCTGGGCATGGAAGTCATTGCCGAAGGAGTGGAAACCGAGCAGGAACTGCTCTATCTCAGCTCAAAAGGCTGCAATGTCTATCAAGGATACTATTTCAGCAGACCGGTTGCCATTGCAACCTTTAATAAAATTCTCGCCTTAGGAAACAGCAATCTCCCCAATTAGCGATCTCCATCTCTGCATGCAAGCAGTGTCAGCCCCTAGTATCAGCGTTAGTTCGATGGTCCTTTCAGCGCTTCCCAGTTCGATTGTGCTTTTTGAGCAAGACTGCTTTCCATCTCTTTTTTAGACAGATCGTTCCATTTGGTCAGGGTGTTGATAAAAAATGAGTTGTAGAAAAGATAGGTGCGGTCGTTGACAACTTTATACGTCTTAGGATCAACTTCTACTTTTTCACCATCGAGCATTGCCCATGCACACCAACCGCCAAAAGCAGGAACATATTTATCGGGGATGCTCTTGAATAATGCCAGATTTTCTTCAGTTGCAAAATGGTATGTTGCTCCCTCGTAGGTCATAGAGATCTCACCACTGCCCTTTAGTGGTTTTCCTCCATGATAGGAGACGGGATCATAGCCCTGGATGGCCAGATCTGAATCGCCCAGATTTTGATGCCCTGAATCTGCCGCAAAAGCAGGGTGGATAGTGGTAAAAGTAATCATAGAAAAAAAGATAATAACTGCAAGAATCGTTCTCATTGCTGCACCTACAGGATAATGTTGTCATACAGGTACTTCTTAAACCATCCACATATCCATGCTGTTCTCCACAGAATAAACATTATTCCATATTTTTTTAACCTCCTTGGACGGAAAAAAAGGAGGCTTTGGTTCAAGCAAAACGAATAGGCACTGTTATCTTCCGAGATCGGTGTATTTGATTTTAAAGAGGCTCATACTTAAGTTTGAAGTATTGCTGTTTCTTCAACCATAAAAATTAACGAGTACTCGTGAGCAAAACCTTTCAGCTTGGGCCTCATAAACAAGAGTGCTTGGGACACTTTTTTTCAATGATTCTTAAAGGAGCCTTTTGCAAGTGGCTCAAAGACTATAAGAATTTCAAACATGCAGCAATGCTGCCCAAAATAGGTGGAATATGAAACTACTATTTGTCTACAATGCGGATAGCGGCGTTGTAAATACGGTTAAAGATATTGGTCATAAACTGTTCAGCCCACAAACTTATGATTGTTTTCTTTGCAGTCTGACTCACGGGACGTTTAGAGAGAATTCGGCATGGAAATTATTCCGTCAGAATTCTGCCTTGGAAATGACCTTTCTATACAGAGATGAATTTGAGAGACAGTACGACATACATTTGGATTACCCGGCAATTCTAAAGCAAAATGACTCGCTGGATGTTGTTATTGCCAGAGATCAACTGGCCTCTTTTTCTTCACTTGATAATCTCATTGATGCAGTTCGAAGTCTTGAGAAGGCTGTATAGTTAAGTGCTTCTTTGAGTTTTTGCTCCCTCGCATTGCTTTATTGCGGTAAGTTTCAGAATCATTGTATCCAAAAAAGATGACGATGAGTTGATAGGAGAAAAACATGGTGAACGGACTCATGAAAACGCACATTTCATATTCCCCAAACAAAGTAATATTTGGTCTTGGCGCAGCGTCACTAGTGGGAAAAGAAGTTCTTCTCATGCGGGGGAGTAAAGCAATGCTCGTAACTGACCCAGGGATCATCAGCGCTGGTCTGATCGAAACGATCGCCCAGTCTCTTCACCAGGAAAATATTACCTATGTCTTATACGATCAAGTCGAGCCGGAACCACCTTCGAAAAGTATCGATAATGGGGCAGCTGTATTAGCTTCTGAGGGATGTGACCTGCTGATTGGCGTTGGCGGAGGTAGTGCCCTTGATGTAACTAAAGGTGTCTCACTATTGGCAAACAATTCTGGTCGCATTCTAGATTATGTTGGTGTCGACATGGTGCCCAAAAAAGGTGCACCGATGATCTTATTACCGACAACGGCGGGAACTGGCAGTGAGGTGACCAGGGTGTTGGTAATGACCGATGAAGAACAGAACACCAAAAACGTCGTTTTCACTCATTTCGCTCTTG
>JABDPQ010000445.1 GCA_013042695.1 Desulfobacterales bacterium
TTCAAAAAAAAAGGCAGCGACATCACTATTAATACTTTGGGTGACGCAAAAAAAGTGGGCGCAATAGGTTGTATAGGGGATGATGTTCGGGAAAAGTTACTAAAGCGTTTAGGATTCACTAATCTCAACAGCTTGTTTGGTAAAGATGCGAACTTGAGAAATTTGGAGATGCTGATGCTAGGGCGCATAGACCTATGGATTAGCACTGACCAAATTGTTTTTAAAACCGCCAATGATACTGGTATCGATTCTAATGAAATTGAAGAAACTTTGACAGTTAAAAAGGCATATGTGTATTTGGCATTTTCAAAAGATACAGACGATAAAATTGTAAATGAATGGCAGCATACTCTTAAAGCAATGAAAAAAGACGGTACATATAAAAAAATATTATCTCAATATCCATCAGGCCTGAAACGAATAACTTTTGATCCGCCGAACAATGCACAACCGGAATAAAAAAGCAATGAGTGTCAGAACTACTACAAATAATCTTATTTGCAGGTGTTGATTGGTCATCATTCAGATGGCAACCCAGCCATAATAAGTGAGTTTCTAATTCGTGCTGCTCTTTCCTTTGCTTCTGGAGTATGTGGATAGATTTTTGAAAAATCTCTTGCTTTAAAGTTTGGATTGATTCTCAACAACTCCTTTGCCTGATTTTTTGCTTCTTCTTTCCGATCGGACAAGGCATAACAGCTAGTAAGCGCTGAATGCGATATTATAGAGTCCGGTGATAGCTCCACAGCTTTTTGGGCGAGGGCTATACATTCATTGTATCGTTGACAATCTCTGTAAGCAAATGCTGCACTCATAAGGATATTAGCTGATGGTATTGGGCTAATGCGCAATGCCTTGTCGATCTGATTAATCGCATCCTCACAGCGTCCTAAGACCCATAATGTCAATCCTAGATTGGTCAACGCTCTGGAATTATTAGAATTGAGCGCAAGTCCCTTCTCAGCATATTCGAGTCCTTTATCAAATTGCTTAAAGAATCTAGCGTAAACCCACCCCAGTTGTGAAAGAGTATCGGCAGAGTAATCTAACTCAACTGCTTTCAAGGCAGTTTCAAGTGCCTCCTGTAGTGTTTTTTGGTGATCTTTGGTTGTTCTGAACACTACTTCCCGCCAAAGGGTTCTGGAAAGCAGTCCATAAGCGGGTGCATAGTTCGGGTCCATTTCTATAGCTTCTCTTGCAAGACGTTGAGCAATTGCATCGCCTTCTTTATTACCAGACTTCCAATGCTGGTATCCCTGAACAATTTTTAGATATGCTTCCAGATTTCCCGTTCCTCGGGCAATTACGTTTCCATATTCCCCCTCATATAGCTCAACCTGCAATGCCTTGATAACCTCCCTGGTTATATCATCCTGCATAGCAAATAGATCATCTAGCGAGCGATCATATTTTTCAGCCCAAACGCTCTCACCGTTCAGGGCATCCACTAATTTAACGTTGACCCTGACCTGATCCCCAGATTTTTGTAAACTTCCTTCAAGCACATAGCGAACACTCAACTCCTCCGCTATATCTTTTATGGTTTTATCTCCTTCCTTGTATTTTGATGTTGAATTATAATCGACCGTAAAGAGCCTGGGAGTTTTGGATAGAGCAGTGGCAATGCTGGCCAGAATGCCATCTGAAATTAAGTTCTCATCCTCGCTGCCTCCTATCGCTTTGAAAGGCATTACGGCAATTGACGGCTCTTCAGGCAGCGCATAGGTCATATTTTCTTCAGATGCAACTGACTCGATTTGTGGCTCGTAGGTAAGTTTACCGACAAAAAAAGCGATCACGATGAATGCCAGAATACTTGCAGCTATAGTGAACATGCGCTGTCTCGAACTGAACCTTTTGCTAACTACCTGTTTATCGTCACCTATTACCTTGCCTGCATCCTCAGGTTTTGTGAGCAATCTATAGACACCAACAGGCTCCGAGATATTCTTTACCTGTTGTTCACCAAGATATTCATATCCCAGGCTGACTTTTTTTCTTATATGTTTAAATACGTCTTGGGAGATGCAGATACCACCAGGATCAGCAAGCTTTTCTACCCGTGCTGCGATGTTCACTCCATCGCCATACATATCATCGCCTTGCTGTATGACATCACCCAGATTTATTCCAATGCGGAATTGCAGAGGGTAATTCTTCACCTCAACGTGCTTCTGCCACGCAAGAGCGCACTCGACGCTATCAACAGCGCTGGAGAACTCAACGAGGAACCCATCTCCCAGTCGTTTGAAAATCCGCCCGTTATGTTCTTTTACGGTCGGCTCAATGATTTCAGCATCACAGGTATTTAATGCATTGAGGGTTGCCGCTTCGTCTTCACCCATCAGTCGTGAATACTCAACAACGTCGGCACAGAGGATCGCTGAAAGTTTCCGTTTGACTCTTTCTTCGGCCATTGGATTTCCTCCACCTAGTAAGGGTTTCAGAGCCAAACTGAGCGCATATAGTAAGAAGCATGGTTATTTTACATAAACTTAACCATGGTACCTAACGGGTAAATGGAACAATGTAGCAGGGTGTTGGAATTGAGATTA
>JABDPQ010000449.1 GCA_013042695.1 Desulfobacterales bacterium
CGGATATCGAGAAAGGCGTCTTGGTTAAATCACCAGCTGTGACATTAAAAAGATACAAATCATCACTGCTGCGCCGGTTTAATTTATTACTGCGTAACTCAGTGTAAGCGGTGGCAACGACATTGTCTGAAAACGTTTTTAAGTAGAAATGGGAAACAACCGAATGATTCTTCACAAGTTCAAGAAATATATCCCGGGCAATGAGAAAACAAAAGGTATCCTCTATCGTTTCGATGTTGAGGTTAGCTTTGGTGCCCCTGATGATGCCTAGGGCGCCGATATGTGCTCCGACACCACGATAGTCCTTAAGGACGACATCGCCCTTCTCATCGCTAATGAATGCTTTGACGCCACCTCTTTGGACAAGCAGAAGGTGTGTTACCTCTGATTCATTATAGGTGAAAAGTCTTGTTCCTTTGGGGTAAAAGTCGATCCGGCAATGTTTTGCCAGTTCGTATAAGGGACCATCTTCAAGCTCGCCAAACGGCATCGTATTTCTAAGAAAATCAACTGCTACATCAGGAGCGACAGAGTGGACGCTGTCACTTAGAGAAGGGCGGCGGCGGGATAGTTTATTATTGCCTGGACCTGCCATTTTATTTCTAAAGTAATAACAATTCTTTATGATATTTTTACATTCTTCTTTTGCTTGTCCACCAAGCGATGCTGGGTAAAACCCTCTAAGCTTTCGCAAGAGGCTCTAAAAAGAAGAATCAAGAAAACGACACCCGCGCCACTTGGTCCGTCAGGGACGGACACCCTGCGCTCCTCAGACCTGCCGGGAGTTTGAGAACTCGCTTCGCTCAAACAGGGTCAAACTCCTTTTTCGACAGCTCCTCCGGTGCTCGGTCTGCGTGACGATGGGAAAGCTACAACAAAATAGCACTACAAATTCTATGTTTTTTTATCTGACTTCTATATACTGAATACTGTCTCCTGAATACTGTCTGCTATCTCCTGTCTCCTGAATACTGTCTCCTATCTCCTGTCTCCTGCATTTCAAGTTCTTTCTTGCCTTTTATCAAGTCTTCAACAACTGAAGGGTCTGCAAGCGTTGACGTGTCGCCAAAATCTTCAAAGTCGTTTGCTGCTATTTTTCTTAAGACCCGGCGCATAATTTTACCACTTCGGGTCTTCGGTAAACCAGGGGCATACTGAATTACATCAGGTGATGCAATCGGTCCAATTTCACTACGCACATGCACACCTAATTCAGCCAGCAGTTCTGGTGATTCTTTAACATGGGCTAGCAAGGTTACATATGCATAAATGGCCTGTCCCTTGATCGGGTGCGGCATCCCAACAACAGCTGCTTCGGAGACATCCGGATGAGATACCAGTGCAGACTCGATCTCAGCAGTGCCTAGTCGATGCCCTGAAACATTAATGACATCATCAAGACGTCCCATGATCCAAAAATAACCATCATCATCGCAGCGGGCGCCATCACCAGCATCATAGTAGCCAGGAAATTCATCGAAATAGGTTGTTTTGTAGCGTTTCGGATCTTTATAAATGCCGCGTAACATTCCCGGCCATGGCTGGCGTATGACCAGATGACCTCCTTCATTAGCACGCGCATCATCACCTTCCTCTGTGAGAATGGCTGCATCAATGCCAGGCATCGGTTTTGTTGCAGAGCCCGGCTTGAGTTTTGTTGCATAGGGGAGCGGCGAAATCATGATGCCACCAGTCTCCGTCTGCCACCACGTATCAACAATCGGCAAGGCACCTTTGCCCACATGTAAATGGTACCACATCCAGGCTTCGGGGTTAATCGGCTCGCCAACCGAACCGAGAATTCGTAATGATGAGATATCGTGCTCGTTGAATGGCTCCTCACCAAAACGCATTAATGCCCTGATGACTGTAGGTCCGGTGTAAAAGACGCTTACCTTGAATTTTTCAATGATTCGCCAAAACCGGTCAGGGCCAGGATAAGATGGAACCCCTTCAAACATCAGTGTCGTACCACCGAGCCCTAATGGTCCATAAAGAATATATGAATGACCGGTTATCCAGCCGATATCGGCAGTACACCAGTATCTATCATCATCTTTAAGATCAAATACTAATTGTGTGGTGTGCAGCACATAGGTGAGAAACCCCCCGGTTGAATGGACGACTCCTTTGGGTTTACCGGTAGAACCTGAGGTGTAGAGAATAAACAGAATATCTTCGGCCTCCATATGCTCCGGTTCACATTGACTGCTAATATCGGCTGCCGACATTTCTTCGTGCCACCAAAAATCGCGACCTGCCTGCATGGCGACGTCATTTCCTGTACGACGAACAACAAGACAATATTGAACCGATTCACACTCCTCAAGTGCCTCATCAGCGTTGGGTTTGAGTGGAATGGATTTTCCCGCCCTGAGCACGCCATCCGAGGTCACTAAGACACGCGCTTCACAATCCTGAATTCTGTTTTGCAGGCTGACCGAAGAAAAGCCAGCGAAAACGACTGAATGGATTGCACCAATACGAGTGCAGGCAAGAAGGGTTATGGCAAGTTCAGGTATCATTGGAAGATAAACTGAAACTCTGTCACCTTTTTTCACCCCGTTCTTTTTAAGAACATTTGAAAGTCTGCACACCTGATCATAAAGTTCTTGGTAGGTATATGTTCGAACCTCTTCTTCTGGCTCACCTTGCCAGATGATAGCAACTTTGTCTTTTTTGCCACTCTCCAGGTGACGATCAAGGCAATTATAGGAAACATTGAGCGATGCCCCGTCAAACCAGCGAATCTCGGGCTTTTTGAGATCCGCATGGACTACCGTATCCCAGCTTTTAAACCATGATACCAACTCTTCTGCTCGTTCAGCCCAATATCCCTGAGGATCTTCCATTGAGCGTTTATAGGCAAGCTCATAGGTTGTGATGTCACCGACATAGGCATTGTCTTGATCTTTACCTGATGG
>JABDPQ010000457.1 GCA_013042695.1 Desulfobacterales bacterium
GCATCACCGGTAAACACGGTATTGGTTTTATCTGCACCAAGCAGTGACATGGCCTTGAGGGCTGGCTCTGCGTCAGGCTTATGTTTGGTTGTGTCTTCAGGGGTTACGAGAACGTCAAAATACCTGGCGGTGTCTGTGGAATGCAGAATTTTCTCCAGGCTGAATCGTCTTCGCGAGGTGACAATTGCCAGTTTTTTCCCAGCACTCTTAAGTATTTCCAGGGTCTCGGTGACATGGGGGAATGGTCTGATGCTGTCTTCCATTATGCTGAGCTGGTATTGGAGATAATCATCAAGAATTTGCTCCTGGTCAAATTCGGGACCTAGATGGGTGATGAGCTGACTCTTTAGCGGCAGTCCGATACCATTGATGATGGTACTCCTGTCCATAGTCTTGCCTGCATATTTCTCTGCAACATATTGAAAACATGTACAGATAAGGTCCACTGTGTCAAAGAGGGTGCCGTCGGCGTCGAAAAGGTAGCTGTCATACGGTTTCATGGTACGTCTCCGGTTGGTGAAAATTGAGCTGTGAGGATACACCATTGGCTGTTGTCGGGCAAATATCTTCTTCAAAGGGGCGATTCTCCATTTTGTTGTCCCTGAAGACGACGGCGGAGCTGCTCTCTAGGTTACAAAGTCGATAATTTTCAAACTTGAGTATGTTTTTGACGATCTATAGTCGTCGGAGAAGTTATCATACCTATTTTTATGATGTAATATCATCAGATTTCCATATTACCAATGAGCCTTTTGCAAAATGATGATTTTCATTCAAAGTCAAGGCATGCGAAAAATGTTTACCACAGGCATATAATCGATATTTCGAGGATAAAAATTTAAGCATAACGCAGAGGTTGAACGAAAAGGGCGTTTTGCAAGTGGCTCTAATAAATAAACTTAGAAAAGATAAGGAAATGATCATAGATAAAGAAGAGTTAACGCTTGTAAAAATCCTTGCTCTTGCGAACCTTGAGAATCGAAAAGTGCTTGAGATAGGTTGTGGAGATGGACGTATTACTAAGGGATTATTAGCCAATTCTGGAAGTCTTATTGCCATTGATCCTGACTCAGCGGCCATTTCAACTGCCAAAGAACGAATACCTGAGGTTGATTTTCGAGTGGGGTCTGGAGAGTCTCTTGGTTTTTTAAATGACTGTTTCGATGTCGTCTTGTTTACCTTGTCATTGCATCATCAAAATAGCTCCAAGGCACTCAAAGAAGCTGCAAAGGTGCTTAATGATGATGGTCAAATTTTGATTGTCGAGCCGGTAGCTGATAGTGAAATATCAATCATATGCGATATCATTGAGAGCGAAACCGATGCGCTTAATAACGCTATTAACGCCATCAATACAAGTATGTTTAAGGTTGTTTTTGCAGAGGAGTTTTACCCTGAATGGGAGTTCGAAAATAATCGAGAGCTCTATAGCTGGCTATTCGATCATTATCAAATTCCCTATGACAAATCAAAAGTTGTTCGTATAAATAAGCTTCTCGGTGATAAAAAGAGATCTAGACCTATTAATTTAGGTGACAAACATGTGATCATAAGCTTAGTGATCGATGCTGATTGAAGTTGAAGGGACTGCCAGATAATTTCCGACCAAAAAGTTTTACTATCCAATGATATTTCTTACGGGTCTATCTCTACAAGCCTTTAAAAAAACCACGATCTTTGATCTCTTTGCTAACCTGGCTATTTGTCTTGACACACAAGTAATTTGCGCATACATTTTTCCTGTCCTAACTAAATTAATGAGCACTTAATGGTTTGCCAGTGAAGCTTCCACCAACAATTAGCTCGTCTTTGAAATAGAGATTGTAGATAACCTGTAAGAGAGTAATTCCAAACAATTACTTATAACAAACATCTTGATCAACAATTTTATGACAAAACCTTCATCATGCAATTATTAATGGACAAATGGGAGGGTTAATAAATGTCTAAATCAAGCGATCGGAATAAAAGCAAGAGCACCAAGAGCAGGAAAGCAGATGGCGCGAACCGCCGCAATTTCCTCAAGAGTGCTGCGGCTGCAGTAGCGGGAAGCACAGCGCTGGCATTCCCGAGCATATCAAGGGCACAGACTAAAACTCTCAAAATGCAGACAGCTTATGTATCTGGTGATATTTACGAAGATATGGCTCGTCAGTATGTGGATCGAGTAGAAGCAATGTCAGGTAACCGTCTCAAAATTACCCTTTATTCTGCTGGTGCGATTGTCAAGGCCTTTCAGCTTCAGGAAGCAGTAGACAAAGGAGTACTAGATGGGGCGCATACGGTCACTGCCTATTGGTACAGCAAACATAAGGCTGCGTCACTTTTTGGCACAGGTCCTGTTTTTGGTGCCAACGCTTTGCAACTCTTGGCATGGATTCATCGTGGCGGGGGCAAAGAGTTATATCGGGAACTTATTCAGGACATTCTCAATCTGAACCTCGTTGGCTTTTTTACCTTTCCGTTCCCGACCCAGCCTTTAGGTTGGTTCAGGGAAGAGATCAAGAACGTGGAACAGCTGAAGGACCTCAAGTATCGCACGGTAGGTTTAGCTGCCGATGTTATGCAGGGTATGGGGCTCGATGTATTGCAGCTACCGGGTAGTGGGATCATCCCTGCCTTTAAACGAGGCGTAATCGATTCATTTGAGTACACTAACCCGACCTCTGATCGAGGGCTTGGTGCTCAAGAAGTATCAAAGACTTATATGTTGGGGAGTTATCATCAGGCAGCTGAGTTCTTTGAGATTATTTTCAACAAGACTGTATTTGATTCTCTCCCATTAGAGCATCAGGCTATTCTTGAATATGCAGCAGAAGCGGCCACTCTAGCCAATTACTCATTGGCAATGGATCGTCATTCAAGAGATCTTGATATGCTCATTGCTAGAGACGGAGTTAGTGTATATCGAACCCCACAATCGGTTATGGATGAACAGCTCAAGTCTTGGGATAGGGTCCTCATTAATTTGATGAAAGATCCGTTTTTCAAAAAAGTCGTTGATAGCCAGAAAGAATGGACAAAACGGGTTGCATTTTATGACCTGATGAACACGGCCGATTATAAGCGTGCATATATGCACTACTTTCCAGATAACATAACTTTCTAATTCAGTATCTCATCTTCACGATCAATATGTTTAAAAACTTTGGAGTTCGTGGCCGCCTCCTTCTTTCATTTATTGGCATTAGTGCTTTTGCCGTATTCACAACCGGAGCGGCAATACACAGCTTTGGGGTTGTTCAATCGCTTTTTGACAAAGTAACCGACCAACGAGTTCCGACGGCTCTGGCTGTACAAGAGCTCTCATCTCGTGTGGGGAGAAATCTTGCTGAAACACCAACCTTACTTTCGGCAAGTACTGAAAAGGAACGTTTGCAAAGCTGGGAAAAGATAAGCACCGAGTTCGAAGCAATTGATGAGCTTCTGTTGCTTCTCCGCAGCCAAGGATTTGCTATTGATCTCCTTAACTCGTTGCAAAATAACCTGGGATTGTTGCGTTCCAATTTGCTTACATTATTCACACTGGTTGGTGAACGTATCACACTGACTAAGCACAAGGAGTCACTTCTGGATAGGATGGATAAAGAGCAAGAGGAAACCCTTGAAGTATTGGGGCCTTGGAGAACGAGTGTAAATTATAATGTTCAGCGTTTACGTTCCACCATAAAAAACGATAGACTCTCATCGGAAGATAGATCAATAGCCGAGAAGGAATTGATTGAATCACAGGCTCTCCTTAACTCTCTTCAGCAAACCTATCAGAGTATCACTGAAATTCACCACATCATTATGAGGATAACTGGTGCTGAAAAATATGAGAGCATTGAATTATCGAAGATTCGTGCTCAGTGGTCATTGGAAGCCCTCGCCACGCTTTCAACAGTCGTTGGGTCTCAGCTACGTCTACTCATTCTTGCAGAAATTCAACGTTTTAGCCTATTTATTAAGGGAGAAGATAACATGCCCTCACTGCGAGTACATGAAATCACTCTCATTAATAATGGCGAAAAAGTGAAACGTCAAAATATCCTTTTATCACAAGAATTAACTGAACTAGTGAAATTGATTGTTCGAGATACCCAGTTGGATATCTCCCAGGCGACAATTCAGGCGCATGCAGTTCAAAAGAAAAGCAGTATTATCTTAATCCTGATTGCGTCGATGAGCCTTGTATGTTCTCTGCTTATTGTATGGCTCTATGTTGGACGCAACCTGATTGCCAGACTAACTGCACTGAGCAATAGTATGCGAGCAATAGCAGGGGGGGATCTCAGGGCGTCTTTGCCCGTTCCAGGAAGCAATGACGAGATAGGCGGAATGACAGAAGCTTTGGTCGTTTTTCGAGACACAGCTATCGAAGTTGAGGAAAACAATTTACGTGATATTGAAGCAGCTCGTCGAAGACTTATCGATGCGATTGAAAATTCATCTGAAGGATTCGTGTTTTTCGATCACGAAGACCGTCTAGTGATTTGCAACACCAGATATCATGAATTGCTTCATCAAAATACAGACATTACTTTTGAGCCGGGAACAACGTTTGAAACGATTATTCGGAAAGCGGCAGAGAGTGGACACATTCTTGATGCCGAAGGTCGAATCGACGAATGGGTGGCAGATCGTTTGGTACTTCATCAAAATCCAGGTGAACCAAGGATACAACAACGTAGCGGTGGTCAGTGGATTTTGATAACTGAACGAAAGACTGGGGATGGCGGAACTGTCGCAATCTATTCAGATATTAGCGATTTGAAGCAACGTGAGGAAGAACTGGAAGATGCATTAGAAGAAAGAAAACAGGCATTTTTCCTTCTCGATCAGGAACTATCAGAAGCGGCGGAATATGTGAAGAATATACTTCCACATCCCTTGCAAAAGGGGAAAATTAACATTGATTGGAAATTTGTTCCCTCAACATCTCTGGGGGGTGATGCGTTTGGGTATTACTGGTTGGATGAAAACCACTTTGTAATTTATTTGATAGATGTAAGCGGGCACGGAGTTGGAGCAGCCCTGTTGTCGGTTTCCGTCATCAATGCTTTACGTTCCCAATCTCTAACTGGTACCGATTTCAAAGATCCTGCACAAGTACTGGCATCACTGAATAAAGCATTTCCATGTGAAGAAAATAATTATATGTTTTTCACAATATGGTACGGCGTCTACAATAAAAGCACCCGTGAGTTAATTTATGCGAGCGGCGGTCATCCGCCTGCACTCTTTATTGAAGATACCAAAGAGGGTGATTCAAGGATTCTTTCGTTGAAGACAGCCAATGCTGCAATTGGGGCAGTTCCGGATATAAATTATAAGAAAGATAAACATCTTGTTAGTGAAAACGGGAAGTTATACATTTTTTCCGATGGCGTTTATGAAGTCGAAAGATCAGATGGATCGATGTGGCAATTGTCTGAATTTGTAGATTTCATGAGACGAACAAAACCTACAGACAGAGCACACCTAGATACCCTATACAATTATGTTCAAAGTATAACCATCCAAGAAAATTTTGAAGACGACTTTACCCTGTTGGCTGCAACTTTCAAATAAAGTATCCCATAAGCTAGTCTCCAATCCAATATAGCGTTTCTGAAGCTCTTCCTCCCCTAAAATCTCTCGTGGTATAGTTGTTTCCTAATTCTCTTTCGAAACGTATAAACTGCCCTTCCGCGAGGTTGACACTGGCAAGGCTTAACTACCTGAATATTCAATAAAAGAAGGTGGTCAGGAGGAAGGTCCACATACATCACCAATCATTGAAATAAAGACTGCCATGGAGCAGCTACAATTACTATCCTCTCTTTTATGCGCTTCTATACTATTGTTTGAAATCTTAACAGCTCGCAACAGATAATAAATCGTTTTTTACAAGCTCAAGATGTTCCGCCATAACGCGTTCTGCCCGGGTAACACTTCGAGCCTCAATTGCTTCGATACACTTGTAATGCTGACAAGAATATTCTATCATTTTCTCAGGAGTAACCGCTGATTCCTTTAGCTGACCCCAAAGCTTTTCTTGCCTCATTGCATTTACAATATTTAAAACCGATAAAAGCAGGTTATTGTGTGCCGCTTCGGCAATTGTCCTGTGAAGCGTGGCATCCCAAAGCTCATAGGCCTGTATGTCTATAGCTTGTTTACTTCTCTCGATGCAGTGGTACATCTTTGCGATCATGGCGGGAGTTGCGCGAATTGCAGCAAATCCCGCCAGTCTTGGTTCAATGACCAGCCGCATCTCCATGATTTCCATTGGGTTGGTTGAACGGCTGAGAAAGGAGAGTTGAGGGTTCTGTTCAGTTGGCGGATTCCCGACAAAGGTGCCCTTGCCGACATGCCGCCAGATTTTCCCGTCGGCTTCAAGTAATGCCAGCGCTTTTCGGAGGGTGGCTCGTGTGACGTTTAGCTCTTGCGAAAGTTCTCTTTCGGGAGGGAGCTTGAACTGTTCAGAAAACCTCCCATCAGCTATCATTTTGTTTAGTTTTACTATGAGATCTTTCGCAGCCATACTGCCCCTGTTATGTATTGTTAACAAATTAATGGTTATTCCAATATAACCAATTTTTGAATTGGTTGCAATGCCGGCTGATTGACATAACAATCCGCCAATATCTATTATGTACTTAATATAATATAAAATAAGCCATCATTGCTTATGTGGAAAATATATGTTCAGGCTGTTTATCAAAGGATTATATGTAGTTGTTGACACCAATTATGAATTGGACTAATTTAAGACGAAACAAACTTGATGGAGAGTCTTATGCGCTTTGTTTCATTTGAAAAGAACGGGCAACTGGCTGTCGGCAGTCTTGTTCCCGATGAAAACTGCGTGATCAATTTGACGGGAGTAGGTTTGCCTGACGATCTGAACACGATCGTTGAAATGGGGCAGAAAGGTCTCGACATGGCCGAGACAGCGGCACAAACTGGTGAGCGAATTGCTCTGTCGGAAATTAAAATTCTTGCACCGTTTCCTCGTCCCAGACGCAACATAATATGTGTGGGGAAAAATTACTTCGAGCATTCAAAAGAATTTGAAAAAAGTGGTTTTGACTCAACATCTGGTGGCCAAACCATTCCAGATGCCCCGGTCATATTCACAAAGGCTCCGACGAGCGTTACCGGTCCCGGCGAGTCAATTCCTGCTAGTTCTGATCCTTCACATTCGACGGATTACGAAGGAGAACTGGCCGTGGTTATTGGCCGAACCGGACGCAATGTAAGTAAAGACGAAGCGTTCAACTATGTATGCGGATATACCGTTATCAACGATGTGACGGCACGAAATCTCCAGCAGCTTCATAAGCAATGGTTTCTGGGCAAAAGCCTGGATGGTTTTTGCCCGATGGGGCCATGTTTTGTCACGTCCGACGAGATCGAAGACGTAACCTCGCTCAATGTTTCAACTTGGGTGAATGGGGAATTGCGCCAGAAAGCGTGCGTGAAAGACTTGATTTTTAATATTCCAACGATCATTGAAACCGTATCCTCGCTTCTAACAATTATCCCCGGTGATATCATTGCCACGGGGACGCCAGCAGGTGTTGGGATTGGCTTTACACCTCCTAAGTTCCTTCAACCAGGTGACAAGGTAGTAATTGAAATTGACCATATTGGAGTACTTGAGAATACCGTGACGTAAGACAAGCGAAAGGTGTATCAGCCAACATTACTGGGTGTTGATTAATATGTACAATAGAAGAAGGTGAAATTGAGGCGATAGCTATGCTGCTGGTAGTATTGGTTACCTAAAGATACTGGGCATTTGAACAGCAGCTAATTTCAAAACACTTAATTGATAGGAGGTAGTTCCATGAAAAGGATACGTTACATTAGCAGGAAGTTAAACTGGTTAATGCCTGCCATGGTTATAGCCTTGGCTTTTGGAATGATTATCCCAACTGTTTCTGAGGCAAAGGAAAATATCTCTTTTGGCGGCTCGTCTCCAGGTGGCATGATGTATTATCTGGTCGGTGCTGCTGGTAATATAATAACCAGAGACCTTCCCGAATATAATATCACACAGGTGACGACAGGTGGCTCAACAGAAAATTGCAAGAGATTATTGAAGGGCGAGCTGGATATGGGAATTGTCTATGGACCACATGTTTATATGGCACTGCACAACCAGGGACCATTTAAAGATTTCCCGAAAGGTACCATGCTTCGGGGGATTGCCAAAGCTTATGAGGGAGCGTCTTACGCTGTAACTCTTCCAGATTCAGATATCAAATCGATGAATGATCTTATAGGAAAAAAGGTTGCCTTGGGACCGCCTGGATCTGGAACTGTTTTTAACAGCTCGAACGTATTGAGAGCGCTGGGATTGCTCGACAAGATCAAGCCTCAGATGTTGTCTTTTGCCGACGCAGGACGTGCCGTTGAGAACCGGCAAATAGATGCTTTTTTCCAATCATCGGCACCGGCCGGTGCAGTTGTAAAACTTGCCGAAACAAAAGGTGCGTATGTCGTTCCGTTTACTGACGAAGAAATGGCAAAAATTGTCAAAGAATATCCATTCTACTATACCGCTACGATGAAAGCAGGCGTCTATAAAAATGTCCCAGCCACCCAGATGCCATATTTGACTGTCTACTGGGTAGGTCATGAGCGGGTTTCGGAACAGGCTATATATGATATTACTAAGCACGTAATGCAACCCGACATTAAGAAACAATTGGGCGAAGCACACAAAGGCTGGAAGCAGATGGCACCAGACACCAAACGCTTCATGAATCTTGGTGCTCCGGTACATCCAGGTGCTGAAAAGTATTATAAGGAAGCTGGAGTCTGGGAGGAGTAACCTCAATTGCGCTCTTACTACCACCGCACCTTCGCAGTGGCAGTAAGAGCGTATCACCCGAGCAATCGATAAGACCTCTTCTTGTTCTACCTGGTGTGGAGACATGCATGTTGAAGTTGGACTGGCTGACTCAAGTAAAGGGTAAAGATCGCATACTGACCGGATTTTGGGCTATCCTTTACTCGTGTGCAGCCATATTCATGGCTGTCTGGTATATGTATACCTCTGGTTTCGGTATTGTTTCGACAGAAACCAACAGGGGCTTTTATCTTCTATTTACATCTGTCCTTGTTTACCTGTTGTTTCCAGCTTCTCGATGGGCACCGAAGGATCGCCCGAGCGTATATGATGTGGCATGCGTTCTTCTCATCTCAGTCTCGATTGGTTACTGGATAAACCAGTACATGGATTATGCCATGTTTCGAGTCACTGAGCCGAACAACTGGGATCTAATCATGGGTATTATTGCCGTTTCAATGATTCTCGAAACTGCACGTAGAGCACTTGGACCCATCATGATGATTCTGGCAATTATCTTTATTGGCCAAATCTATTTTGGCCCATACCTGCCAGGAAAGTTAAGTCATGCAGGTATGCCTCCAACACGTATCATCGAGTTTACCTTTAGCACGCAGGAGGCAATGTTTGGTGTTATTACGGCGACTTTTGCAACGTTTGTTTTCCCGTTTATGATTTTTGGAGCCTTTTTGGAAAGGAGCGGTGCTGGCACTTTCTTTATGGAATTAGCCAAATCATTAACAGGAAAATGGCGAGGTGGTCCAGCTAAGATTGCCATAGTAACTTCAGCATTATTCGGCTCAATTTCAGGGTCTTCGGTGGCTAATGTCGTTGCAACAGGCGCGTTTACCATTCCGATGATGAAACGTATCGGCTTCAGACCAAAAGTTGCAGGCGCCATTGAGGCAATCGCCTCCACCGGTGGTCAATTCATGCCGCCAATCATGGGTGCCGGGGTTTTTATCTTAGCCACACTAATTGAAGTCAGCTACCTGGAAATTGCGCTGATGAACGTCATACCAGCGCTTTTATATTTTGTTTTTGTCATCATGATGGTCGATTTAGAGGCATTACGTTCCGGTCTAAAAGGGCTTCCAACAGAGGAAATACCGAAAATTTCAAAGGTCTTAAAAAATGGTTGGCACTTTGTCCTGCCGATAGTGATTGTCCTTGGTCTTCTATTCAACGGGTATTCCCCTGAAGTAGGAGCCTTTTGGGGAACTATGTCAGCGTTTGTTCTCTCGTGGCGACGCAAGGACACCCGAATGAAGGTTGATGATGTCCTGATCGCCCTTCGCTCTGGATCTTCTGCCAATAATTCAGCCGGTGCAGCAATAGGTGCATTAGGTATCATTATAGGTGGAATCGTACTTTCCGGGCTCGGATTGAAATTTTCGGCGATCCTGGTAGAACTGGCTGCAGGATCACTACTGTTATGTGTGATTATGGTTATGATCATTTCGATCATAATAGGGATGGGAAGCAGTACTACCGGATCATATATTATTCTTTCGGTAGTAGCGGCACCGGCCTTGATCCATTTGGGAGTGGTGCCGGTAGCAGCACATCTTGTTGTTTTCTATGCGGCATGTCTCTCCAACATCACGCCACCTGTTTGTGTTTCGGCATTTGCTGCAGCAGCGCTCGCCAAAGCGGATCCCATGAAGACTGGTTTTGCCGCTCTAAAATTCGGTTTTGCGCTGATCTTTCTGCCCTTCGGGTTCGTGTACCTGCCACCATTGTTACTGGGTGGCTCTACATTTGAGGTGATCTACACGGTCTTAGTGCTGCTGCTCGGTTTCATGTCTCTATCTATGGTGCTTCAGGGAGCGGACTTCATCAATACCCATATCAGTATACAAAAACGCGCAATTTTTACGATAGCCGCTTTACTTTTATTACTCCCAGTATCTCATACGCTTAATCTGGTGGGAGCAGTATTCCTGGCAATTGGATGGTTTCCTGGCTTCATTGCCAGCCGGAAGAAATTGGCTGTTCTTTAAAAGGTCTGAATCAAGTTCCCGGCTAAATGCCGAGTGCTGCGGTGTTTTATCTGTATAAAAACCGCGTTCCTAGCGATTGAAGGAGGAGCCCTCTTACTGGTTATCTCACTAAGAGGCGACCTGTATTCAATTTTCTTTAGCAGCCTTCACTACTGTTTGAGCTAATTCCTCAAGAACTGTCATTACACAACACGAATCCATGGCACCAAGTCCTCTCGATTTTGCTGCACGTAAAATATCCCAGGTGACGCTGGTTGCTGGAATAGAGACTCCGAATTCGTCGGCGAGTTTCACTACACTTGAAAGGTCTTTGTACATATTATCAGTAGAAAATCCGGGAGAAAAATCACGACCGATCATTCGCGGTCCACGAGTTTCCATAGCCCCGGTTCTTGCTCCTCCAACAGAGGTTATATCTATCACCTTTTGCGGATCGATACCTGCCTTGGCAGACAGGACCATTGCCTCTGAGACCGCTTCTATGGCAACACCTAAAATTAGATTGTTTATAAGCTTCAAGGTAGTTCCCATCCCGTTCTGCTCTCCAACATAGACGATTTTTGCCGCCAGTACTTCGAATATAGTTTGACAATCCTCAAAAATTTCCCGTGGCCCACCGACCATTATTCCAAGATTGCCTGCCTTGGCTACTTTGGGATTCCCAGTAACAGGGGCATCCAGCATCAATACGCCTTTCTCCCGAGCCCTGTCGGCAATAGATCTGGACATCTCAGGAGCAATACTACCCATGTCAACCAGTATTGAACCCTCTCGTGTTCCTTCTAAAACTCCATCTGTGCCACAGGAAACCTGCTCCGACGCGTTGGAATCTGTTACCATCGTTATCACCACATCAGATGAACATGCCACCATTTTTGGGGAATCTGCCCAAGTTGCACCGGATGCCAATAGTTCTTGAGCTTTTTCTTCACTCCGATTCCAGATTGTCAAAGGGTGTCCTGCTTCCAAAATATGCCGAGCCATATGACGTCCCATCAAGCCAATACCAATGAATCCAATTCGTTTCATAATGACACCCTTGTTGAGGAAGAAAAATAATAAATTGCCTAATCCAAATATAACTGTTGTTGACTGAGCCTTTTGCAAAATGATGATTTTCGTTCAAAGTCAAGGCATGCGAAAATTTTTTACCGCAGCCATATAATTGCTATTCCGAGGATAAAAATTTAAGCATAACGCAGAAGTTGAACAAAAAGGGCGTTTTGCAAGTGGCTCGATTATTTAAATTAACTAAAAAACAATATTTGTTCCGAGAATCCAGTACTAAAGTTGGTCTGAAGAATATAAAGATGGCCTTGAGACGATGTCAAGGAGCAAATCACTGTGCCCCCAGGAAATCGGATACTTTCATGTCTTGAATTCAAGATTGCTAGATCGAACATTAAACCAATCAACCTCTACTCCGATTTAACCTAGTTCCTGACAAGGTGATTTTCGAAAGAATTACCGATTGTTAAACTTGCCAGAGGAAATTTCAACACATGGCAAGAAGCATGATTTCTTGGGCTATCAGGAAGGAGCTCGGATCACAGATTTTCTCAAGTAATTGGGCTTGCCACTGGGTCTAGAATGATGATTGTCTAGAGGATATATCCTGTTTCGGATACCAAAGAAGTTTACATGATATTTGGTTAGAAACTGGCTGATACTTTTGAGCAACAGTGTCAAAATGTCCTTACCGCAATCAGAAGGAGCAGATCATGAAAGCATATGTACTGAATGAAGCAGGCGGAGTTGAAAACCTCGTTCTAGGTGATATCGAACAGCCTTGTCCGAAAGCAGACGAAGTTCTAGTTGAAGTGAAAGCGATCAGCATTAACCCGGTGGATGTAAAAGTGAGACCTGTCGAGGAAGTACTCAACATGATCGTGGGTGCTGGTCGTCCGGTTATTCTGGGCTGGGACATCGCCGGCAAAGTTACGGCTAGTGGCAAAGACGTCACCCAGTTTGAACCCGGCGACTGCGTTTTCGGCATGGTTAATTTCCCGGGCCACGGTAAGGGTTATGCGGAATATGTCGCTGCCCCGGAAACCCATCTCGCAAAAATTCCCGCAAAGAGTTCGTTTGAGGAAGCAGCAGCAACCACGCTTGCGGCTCTGACCGCCCTGCAGGTTTTGCAACCCAGGATCAAACAGGGAGACCGAGTACTCATCCATGCAGGTTCCGGAGGTGTAGGACATTTTGCGATCCAGATTGCCAAACACCTTGGTGCTCATGTTGTAACGACCTCGTCTGCGAAAAACAGGGATTTCGTAGTGTCTTTAGGAGCTGATGAACACATTGACTATCGGGAGCAGAAATTTGAAGAGGTCGTCTCAGACATTGATTTTGTTCTGGACGGAATGGGTGGAGAGGTACTGGTAAACTCCTTGAAGGTGCTTAAGGACGGTGGCCAAATGGTTTCCCTGCCAACCATGGAATTCCCGGAAGAAGTGAAGGCCTATGCAGAAGAGCACAACATTGATGTTGCATTTGTGCTGGTTCAGTCGAACGGTACGGACATGAACACTTTAAAAGGCATGCTTGAAACTGGAGTACTAAAACCGCATGTGTCGAAAACCTTCGCCTTTGAAGCAATTGCAGATGCCCATGTGCAGATTGAATCCGGCCGAACCGTGGGCAAAGTGATTGTTAAGCTATAAGAAAACTTAATACAATACAGCGCCGAACCATGTACTCATGCACCTAACCAAACGGTGTGCCGGATGTTCACTCGCTTCGCTCCTTCAAACCGGTGACTTCGGCGTTAATGTTAGAAAATCAATGCTCGCAATATCAAATATATGTCTCCGCTTAATTTTCTTGCAATGCCTTGATAGGAGGAAAAGATGCAATTCTCCGACAGGCTCCTAGAAAAGATTTGGTTATTTTAATCAATAAAATGAGAAGCAGGCTACCTTAGAGTGCTTTTTCTCTAGCTAAAATTGGCTGATGGGGATTGCTACAGAATTTAAATTTCCGTGCTGTGCTGGTTCTAAAGTTAACCGGTAACCCCGGAATCCTTGTGGGGTTTCGTTAAAATTAAATGTCTCTTGAATAACACTACAATTAGTAGATGGGCCAAATAACTCGCCATAACCGTACCAATCTGTGCCAGAAGCCCATTTTATTTTGAACCTTCCAGAAGGAATATCAACCTTAGCTGGATAGCCCCCAACGAGAAAAATATCAGCAATATACCTGCCAGTTGCGGCATCTTCCAATTTAACGAGGTAGTTGGTCCCAGAGTAAGTGAGTATGGTAAGTGATGCTTTTATGGCCCTATCAGTATAATAGCGAATTTTTCCAGAATACGGTGTGGCCCGTATGTTTTTATCTTTTTCATTTATGCCTTCAAGCTCCTCAAGCAAGTCCTCTATCGTAGGTTTTGCAGTAGACGGTATATTGTTCACATATTCTTGTAACGGCTTCTCTGGCTTGCTTGCTAAATCACTCGTATTATATGAATTATTAGATACTTCCCATACAACAATGAACCCCCATACTAAGGAAAAAAAACCAATAATGACAGCCACCCTGGATTTCTTTGTTTTTCTGGCGTTTTTTTTAGCCTTCTTTCTCTTTTTCCGATCAGCTTTTCGGGACGCCTCCTCTGCTTGCCGTCCATCTTCTAATGTTTTGCCACACTTCCCACATTTTATATTTGGGTCAGAAGGCTTGTCCTTTGGGAATCGATTAGTTGTTTGGCAGTGAGTGCATTTTACATATACAAAGGATTCTTCTTTTTCCGATTGCGTCTTTTGTTGACTACTCTGGGATTGTTTCTTAGTTGATTGTGATTGCTGTTGGCTGCTATGGGTTTTCTCTTTGAAGTGTTTTTGTACTAAATCATATGCCCTGTTTATTTGCTTTAACTTCTCACTTGCCTTTAGTTTAATCCTATCATTATGAACATACCTATCCGGGTGCCAGACATCGACAAGATCTCTATAAGCTCTCCGAACTTCTTCAGAACTCATGGTTTCATCGACTTCAAGGATTGCCAGTGCTTCTTTGTAATTCACAAAAACTTCACCATGAAAGGAAAACTCTATTTATCGCTCATTTCTAGGTTATACTGATAAGCATACGTGCATCATTCTTTTTTATCGAATTTTGTGGCACCTGCATTACAAAGAATACCATCTCTAGAGAGCCTTTTGCAAAATGATGATTTTCGTTCAAAATCAAGGCATGCGAAACATTTTTACCGCAGGCATATAATTGATATTCCGAGGATAAAAATTTAAGCATAACATAGAGGTTGAACGAAAAGGGCGTTTTGCAAGTGGCTCTAGAGAAATCTATGTAGCGCGCAAGAGAATCTGATCAAGCTCCAAGGCTGGTGGTGACAAGGTACAAGGAGGCAATGCAGCAAGTGAATCCTTTGGAGGAGATATTGCTAACGGCAAGTCTCCTGGCCACAACCAATGGGGGAATCATGTTTGATTCAATAGAAAACTTGAATTAATACAACGAAAAGAGGCAAATCCCACTGGGGTTCTGCCTCTTTTCGTTTGATGAAAGATGTTTACATAATATGTCAGGACATATCTTGATTTCAACAAACGTTGCTATTGCTTACGCAGGACAGCTTTCAGTCAGTAGGTAATCAATCGCTAAGACAGCTGGTGAATCGTCCGGAAGCTCCAGTAAAGAGCGTTTCTCCATATCGAAATCAAGCAAGGCTGGATCGTTGGGAATGGTCGCCACTATGGGGACGCCGATTTCATCTACCTCGGCGAGAAAAACATCGCTGAGTTCATCAGGAGCCCTGGTAACAATAATGCCCATCTCTTCAACTTTTAATTTTAAACCATCCAGCATTTCATGAATCCTGCCTAGGGCTCTCAGCCCGCGCAATGAGTAATCAGTTACCAGATAAAGTATATCAACCTGACCGCTGGTACGACGACTCAGATGCTCCATGCCGGCCTCGTTGTCGACCACCATATATTTATAGTTTGCCGTCAATTTCTCGGTAAAATTGTGAAGAATATTATTGACCATGCAATAGCAGCCCTGTCCTTCCTGACGGCCCATTACCAGTAAATCAAACTCCGGTTTTTCGATCAGTGCTTGTTCTACCAGCGTTTCGAGGTAGATGGTTTTATCCATACCGGATGGCACCCCTTGAGGATCTCTCATGAAATTTTCTCTGATATCGCCGACGGTAGTGGGCACGTCAAGACCCAAGGTCTCACCCAGGTTACTGTTGGGGTCGGCATCTACGGCCAAAATTGGAATTTTAGCGTTTACGCTGAGATGGCGAATTACCAATGATGCAACGGTCGTCTTGCCAACACCGCCTTTTCCTGCAAATGCAATTACTTTACTCATAAGTCTCTTTTTGTTTTGGCTGAAGTTTTACCGGCTTGCTGATGAACATCTGCTTTGAGGAGTTTGTAACAGTTATTGGTGATCTCTTGTGACAATCTTCATCAGTGAACCGACTGTAATTACTACCTGCAACGACACCAGTAATAAGCACTTATGGAGCAAAAAAAAAGGAGCAACCTGTTCTGTGAATGAAAAAACAGTCTGCTCCTCATATGATTTGCAAATGGCTTTTGCTCAGGCTGCAGCTTTCTTTCTGCGCTTCTTCTTTTTTTCCTCTACGGGTGGGCCAAGAACTGACTTGAGGCCAGCGATATGCTCAGGGAAAATTGTCGTGTTCTGTTCAATCCCAAGAATCTTCTCGTCAATACCCAGACAGAGGCCAAGAAGCTGAGGATAGAGGAGCACGGGCAAGACTTCGCCCTTTGTGGCAGTACCACGAATATCATTCTGAGTAGTATCAAATTGAAGATGACAATACGAGCAAATCGGCGTGAGGTAATCGGCTCCCGCCTGCAGGGCTCCGTCCACCTTTTCGTTGAGCAGTGTGTGAGACAGATCGTTATTGATGCCTGCCAAAGCAGCGCCGCAACACTCAAGCTTTCCCTGCCATTCAAGGCTTTTGGCCCCGGTAAGCTGCACGAGTTCTTCGGTAATTTGGGGGACGAATGAATCATCAAATGTGGTAACTTCCCGCGGTCTTAATACATGACAGCCATGGATGACTGAGAGATTAAGTTCGGTATATTTATTGACGAGCTGTTTTTTCATCGTTTCAATACCGATATCCTTGTGCAGAACTGTGAGGAAATGCTTGATTGTAACGCTGCCGCTATAGCGGAGATCTTCTTTGCCGAGCAATTCGTTGATTTCATCAGCCAGCTGCGGATCATTGGCTAGAACATGTTTGGCTTTCTGCAGACTGGCAAAGCAGCAATTGCAGATCAGCATGTTGTCCATTCCTTTTTTTTCGGCAATTGCCATGTTTCTCACTGATGGCAGGATATAGGCTTTCTCATCGACATTGCGCACAGGGTAGCCGCAACAGGTGAATTCGGGAATTACTTCGAGCTGAACCCCGAATTTCTGTAAGACTGCCTCAGCAGAAATAGCATACTGCTCAATACGGATCGGGATATTGCATCCCTGA
>JABDPQ010000461.1 GCA_013042695.1 Desulfobacterales bacterium
TTGAGTTGTATGCTACGAATTTGTAAATTTCATGAACAAAGATGGCTTAATATTCAAGGATTTGGCCGATTCGCCATACAAACGGTATGCGAATCGGCCAACTGACGCAGAAGATTGGATCATATCTGTTTCTAATTTTTCACATTAAATCAATGGCTTTTATAACATCGCAGACGCAGTTAAGTATGCTCTACTAGCCTAGCAACTCAAAATGATTCATGAACAAAGATGGCCTAATATTCAAGGATTTGGCCGATTCGCCATACAAACGGTATGCGAATCGGCCAACTGACGCAGAAGATTGGGTCATATTTGTTCATGAATCCCAGGATATACAGGATGTGGGGCAATCCCTTATCGCCTCATCGACAAGCCCTTCGTCATAATAATTCGCATCAATTACTTCTAAATAGCCGACGGCCTCGTTGAAGCGAAATATCTGCGGAGCCACTTCAATACAGCCGCCACACTTCGTACAGGCACCAAGATCGACTGTTGGTCTCTTTTTTGTTTTGCCCTCAATAGCTGCAGGTTGTGTATTGGAAGATGGTATTTTGGGAGATATTATTCCCATTCGATTTATTCCTGATCTGCCCTCATATCATTCTTCAGAAGACGGCACGTAAAATATGACTGCATTTAATCAATCACTAATGCATTGACGATTATAATAATGATTATTGATTGGAAATCAAACAAGAGGTGACGTACATTAGCTGAGAATTTAACTGTTCTTGAAATCGGCAGGAGGGTTAAGTATTATGCAAAAGTTTTTTAATTTGAATTGCCGGGGCTGAATTATGGCAGTAAACTTGACAATCTATCGATGATGGGCATCCACTGAATTGCATGATTTTATTATTTTATACAAGGAGAACAAATGAGAACCAATGTACTCGCCGAGGGGATTTTCTGGGTCGGAGCTGTTGATTGGGATGTTCGAGACTTTCACGGCTACTCGACAATGGAAGGCACCACCTATAATTCATTTCTGATAATTGATGAAAAAATCACCCTGCTCGATACCGTCAAGCGTACGCACATGCAGGACCTTCTGGACAGAGTTCGTGAGATCATTGATCCCGCAAAAATAGACTACCTGGTTGTTAATCACGTTGAACTCGATCATGCCGGAGCCCTTGATGAGGTTATGGAGATCATGAAACCTGAGAAACTTATCTGTTCTCCGATGGGAAAAAACGCCATACTTTCTCATTTTCATAGAGAAGACTGGCCGTTTGAGGTGGTAAAAAGTGGAGATGAAATCAGTCTTGGCAAGCGCACGCTGCAATTTCTTGAGACACGTATGCTCCACTGGCCGGACTCGATGTTCACACTTGCCAAGGAGGACGGCATTCTTTTTTCTAGTGATGCCTTCGGCCAGCATATTTCTACCAGTGAACGATTCGACGATGAGGTGAGCCTCTCCCATGTCATGGACCAGGCAGCAAAATATTACGCCAATATCCTCTATCTCTATTCTCCTTTAATCCAAAAATTACTCGCCAAAGTTGCTGAACTGAATCTCGACATTAAAATGGTTGCCCCTGACCACGGAGTCATCTGGCGAACACATTTTGATAAAATTTTGCAGGCTTACGATGACTGGAGCAAATACAAAGGTGGCCAGAAAGCGCTGGTTATCTACGAGACCATGTGGAATTCAACCGAAAAAATGGCCAAGGCCATCGCCAGCGGGATTGAAAAAGAAGGCGTTTATGCAGATTTGATCAACCTCAAAGTACATCATCGCAGTGATGTCATGACCAAGGTACTCAGTTCAAGGGCGCTCATTCTTGGCTGTCCGACTTTGAATAACGGTCTTCTTCCTCGCATGGCCGGATTCCTGATGTACATGCGCGGACTTAAACCGCAAAATAAATTGGCTGCAGCCTTCGGATCATATGGGTGGAGCGGCGAGTCAGTCAAGCTCATGAATGAGGCAATGACAGACATGAAACTCAACGTCATTGAGGACGGCCGGCGGACAAAATATGTGCCGGCACATGATGATCTTGCTGAATGTGTTCAGATGGGACGTCGGATAGGTCAGGCAGTTAAGGAAACCATCGAACAGGAAGGCTAATCGTTGTCTGTAAAAACAGATGCTATTAATTCTTAATCAGGCAACGTGATCGATATGAAACGACTCGCCAGGCATGTAATCTTGACTGCAGGAAAAACCCAGGAACACTGTAAAACCCAGGTGCTTCATTTTTTTGAGAGAACATCACTGGTATCCTATGATCAGGTTGTCATTGATGAAGACCTGATAATTTCCGGGTTCGATAATGAGTTTTGGAAAACCCTTGAACAAGCTCTCATGCAAAATCAAGAGGTTTTGAGAACTCTCGTGAAAGAACTTGGCGAAACCGGTTTTGACAAACGCGCCCAATTGCCTCAACTCGAACAGGGTTATCCCAGTAAAGTTCTTCACATTATCGCTCATTTTCTTGATGGTTTTATTGGCATTGATACTATATTTTATAATTTGATCGATGATAGTCACTGGCTCCCCGGTAATACCTCAGACAAAATAAAATCAGTTCCTGAGAGATACTGGCTCTTTTCAGTCGAGGGCTACTCAATGACTCCACGGGAAGAGGTTTTATTGCATATGTAGCCATAAAAGTCTGGCGCGGGACACTTAACTTCTGAGAAGAAATTAGTACCAAAAGATGCGTGTTAAACGAGCCAAAGAACTGGACATAATACTGAAAAATAAGTTACAAGAAGGGAATACTAATCATCAATATCGCATGACAGTACCCGAAGCTGATTAAAAAGGAGATGGTATGAGTATTTTTAAATTTCAGGCTGAGGAATTATACGATTGGGTGACGACTAACCATGAATTTGTTCTCCTCGATGTACGAAACGCCAAAGATTTTGGCCGTTTTCAGGTCGAAGGCCCGTATCCTCTTGACATGCTCAATATTTCCTATTTTGACTTTATGGAAATAGAAGATGAGTGTATTAAAAAAATTCCGCAAAAAAGTGCACAAGTACGGGTAGTTTGTGCAAAAGAGGGTTCTGCACTTTTCGTTGCCGAAATCCTCGAGAAACATGGTTTCTCCGATGTTGGCTATCTAGCTGGCGGTATAAAATCCTGGGGTAATCTTCTTGTACCAAGGCTGCTTAATCCGGGTGCTGCGTATGAACTCTATGAATTTATTAGACCAGGAAAAGGATCATGCAGTTTTGGCCTTATCCAGCAGCAGGAAATGATTCTTTTCGACCCATCACGAAATATCGACTTTTATCTCAAATTTGCCAAGTCGAAGAACTGCCGTATTGTTGCAACGGCGGAAACCCACCTGCAGGCAGATTACATCTCCGGGAGCAGACTGATCTCCGAACAGACAGGTGCGACATTTTACGCCAACGAACACGACTTTGAAGGTGCAAAGATTGATTATCAAGCCCTTGAAGACGGGGAAGACATTGGCTTTAAAGACGGACCATCGGTTAGAGTTGTCTTTTCACCTGGACATACACCAGGAAGCACCATGTATGTTATTGATGATGCCTATGTCATCTCCGGAGATATCATTTTCATCAAATCGATCGGCCGACCTGATCTTGGCGGCAAGGTAGATGAGTGGTCGGATACGTTATTTGAGACGGTTAAAAAGATCGCCACGATGAACGGTGCCTTAACGGTCCTGCCAGGCCACTTCATCGGTTGGGACGAGGCAAATAAAAACCTGACCTTTGCTGAGACATTGCAAAAAATCAGAGAAATCAACCAAGCGATTTACGCTATTGAAGATAATGCTGTTTTTCTTGATTTCATAAAATCAAATATGCGTGAACAACCCCCTGAGTATGCAACCATTCGATTGGTTAACGCAAATCTCAAACAAGTTGAAGATGACAATGCTGAGGTGCTCGATCTCGGTAAAAATGAGTGTGCTGCATCAGCTTATGAAGCGCAGCAAAGTGCCTGACGTAGTCATATAAATCAGAAAAAAACTACCTACAAGGGATGGATAGCAGTGTAGCTCCATCCCTTTTTTCATTGCAGGTATTAGATACTAGTTATCAGCATTAAGCGCTCAATGAGCAGACCTTACGGGAAGTAGCAAATGGACTCAAAAAAATCATACATGTGCGGGTGTGGCAGAAACAGGATTGAATTAACATTTCATCATTCCATGCCGCCTGAAGTCGTTGATCTTGTTTTCT
Source organism: Desulfobacterales bacterium (assembly GCA_013042695.1). GTDB lineage: Bacteria > Desulfobacterota > Desulfobulbia > Desulfobulbales > Desulfocapsaceae > JABDPQ01. The sequence goes on from JABDPQ010000461.1 coordinate 4,189, forward strand.
GCCCGGTGTGCAAGCAGCATGGGTTCTCTCACGAAAAGTCTTTGCCGATCACCGGGGACTGGCAGCTTCATTTCAACCTCGATATCGCCAGGATGTACGCTATGGCCAAGCTTGAAATCGATCCGAATCTGATCAATCCAGGATTCATTATAGATGGCGGATATGTCGAATAATTTTCAAACGGTTTTTTTTACAACCACCGCATATACTCTTCACTTGCCATATCAACTACGCTGAATAATCATGAGTAGCAAAGAACCGACCGGCTATGAAAATGAGCCGGATGAGATTTTTACTCCTCTGCCAGCCCATCTTTACCCATCACTGTATCATCTTGAGACGTCTGATTTCATTGATGACGGTTTCTTCTACTTGACAAAATTACAAGAGCATGGCTGCAGAAATGTGCTGGAACTAGGCTGCGGAACCGGCAGAATAGCTGAGTATCTCAAACAATTAGGACTGTATCTAGTAGGAATCGATATCTCACAGGAAATGCTTAACTTTTCAAAAACGACCAGGCACGCAGTAACCGCGCAAATGGATATGTGCCAGCTCGGATTCTGCTCCTGCTTTGATGCAGTAATCATCCCTTACAACACGCTTAATCTTCTCGGCAGCCTGGAGGCAATTAAGCAATGCCTCGACGAATCAAAAACTGTTCTTACCGGTCCCCGACTGTTAATTGCTCATCTGCACACACCAAACAGTGCACAACTCCAAAACCAACACAAGAGACGTTTCCAATTTAATCTCTTCGATCGACCGGAAGGAGGAAAAATCGTCAAAGAATCAATTACCTCTTATGTCCCTGAAAATGATTCCCTGACTCTGGAAGAGAGATATAAAATCCGGCCGCTCAGCCATACACCAGGAAGCAGTAGCGCGACAAATTATTCGCAGACATTTCACTTAAAAACTTACAAACCTGATAAATGGATTGATATCATTACCAAATCAGGCTTTTCAATCGTTTCTCAAGACTTTAGTTTCAATGATAATGCACCCGGAAAGGTAAACGGATCAAACCTGATCATTACGGCTTATGCTTTATGATTTGATAAGAATAATTCTTTTGGTATTTTTATTTTTACAAAAACCGACATTTATTTTACCACTTTGACTTAGGTCAAAGAATAACTTGACCTCTTCAGGTATCCTCTCAACCAACTCGTAACGTTCGTTTCAAAATTACCAGATAACGGACATCAAACAGAATAAACAATGTATAGGAGGCTTCTCCATGTTTTGTAATCAATGTGAACAAACTGCCAAATCAACCGGATGCACCCAAATCGGCGTCTGTGGAAAACCTGAAAATGTTGCTGCGCTCCAAGACCTCTTGACCCATGCACTCCAAGGACTTTCTATTGTTGCCGTTGCAGCCCGTAAAGCAGGTATCGTCGATGCAGCAGTAGATCGCTTCACTGCGGAAGCTACTTTTGCCTGCCTGACAAACGTAGACTTCGATCCCGCACGTTTTGAGACGTGGATTAAAAAAACTGTGCAACTAAGAAATGATTTAAGCACAAAACTCAAAGCGGCAGGCGGCACCGTCGATAGTGATGCGGCAGCACTTGCCTTCATACCGGCAATGGACCTCGCCGGTATGGAAACCCAAGGAG
>JABDPQ010000465.1 GCA_013042695.1 Desulfobacterales bacterium
GAATCCAGGAAACCTTTCTGATTACTCCTGTTCAAGTAGGTGCATTGATAACGGTGAGAGAAATTGTAGCAGGTGTTGTTTCACTCCCCGGTGGAATACTGTCTGATTACCTGAGCAGGTATCGTGCGCATATCCTCACCATCTGCCTTATCCTGTTTGGTGCCGGTTGGATAATCATTGCAACTGCTCCGGTTTATGGCCTCTTATTTGTCGGCATGATTATTATTGCCTCTGCGGGCTCGGTGTGGCAGTTGCCAGCATTGGTAGAACTCGGTTCGAGGTATGCTGAGAAGCGGGGAACGGTATTTGCCATTCATGGCGCAGGTGGGAGCATAGGTGATATCATCGGCCCAATTGCTACCGGGCTGCTTCTGGCCTATTTATCCTGGCGAGAAATTCTGACGATATATGTCTCTTTGCCGATCATCCTGGCTGTATGGACGTATCTGTTGTTTACCAAGCTTAACAAGGTTGACCAAAACCAGCTTGAAAAACCCGAGTCAGTTGCAGGAAATTCGCTGGCTCAGCAGCTCAAGGTGCTGAGAGACATCCTGAAAAGCACTCATATCTGGCGGGTGAACATCGTCGCAGGGCTTCGCGGTATGTGTTTTGTCGTGTTGATTACTTTTCTTCCTATTTACATGCATGATAGCGGGTTTAGCTCTCGTTCAATAGGATTTCATTTTGGGTTGCTCTGGGCCATCGGCTTGCCGATGAGTCCATTTCTTGGGTATTTATCCGACCAATTTGGCCGAAAGATAGTACTTGTCCCCGCACTTCTTTATTCAAGTGTTCTCGTTACCGCCCTGGCCTTTGGAGGAAAAGGTCTGGGGTTTACGCTGTTGATTGTCTTGCTTGGCTTTAGCGTGCGCAGCGACTATTCCCTGATTAACGCAACCATTATAGATATTGCCAAACAACGAGCTGAAACGACGATGCTCGGTCTGCTATCTTTTTCCCGTTTCCTGATGGGAGCCCTCGCACCGCTGGTAGCAGGAGCCCTCTATCAATATATTAATATGCAGGCAACGTTGCTCTTTGTCGCTTGCATGTTTCTATTAGCTGCAATAATCTTTGCCTCGGTTAATCTGAAACTCGATTCAGGGCAAATACAAGATCTGTAATGATTGAGCTACTTGAAAAACGCCCTTTTCGTTCAATCTCTGCGTTATGCTTAAATTTTTATCCTCGGAATATCTATGATATGCCTGCGGTAAAAATTTTTCGCAGGCCTTGATTTTGAGCGAAAATCATCATTTTGCAAAAGGCTCGATTGTGTACGGATTGGTTAGGATCTGATCCATCTCTTAGTTCTTCTGTTCAATTTGATTATCTCGTAGATCTTGATACTTAGAGTGTTTCATATTCGTTGACAGTGAGCGATTACTGGTTAGAGAATATAGTAGCGTCTAAAAAACTATCCAATACCAAAAAATGGAAAAGAATCAGGATATGATCCCTTCAGCCCCAAAACACTTCACCCCGCAACTAGATTCTCAAATTGGCGAAGACCTTACCCAGGAAGTAGCACAATTTATTGTTTCCAGAAAATTTGAAGATATTCCGCCGGAGGTTGTCGAGCTCGGTAAAAAGTCAATGCTTGACGGGTTTGGACTTGCTATTGCCGGCTCAGTAGCTGAATCGGGAGAAAAGGTACAAAAATATCTCAGGCAAGCAGGTGGTCCCGGAGAGGCCATAGTGATCGGCACGCCAATCAAAACAAGTTCGCGTTTTGCCGCATTTGCCAATGGTGTCGGGATTCATGCGGATGACTATGATGATACTCAATTGGCGGTTTCTGAAGATCGCGTCTATGGTCTTCTCACTCACCCGACGGCTCCTTGTCTGCCAGCGGCTTTTAGTGAAGCACAGACTCTCGGGCGCAATGGTCGGGACTTTATATCCGCCTATCTTGTCGGTGTGGATGTAGAGTGCAAGATAGCCGAGGCGATTTCCCCACGCCATTATCAGCACGGTTTCCATTCCACTGCAACCTGTGGCCCTTTCGCAGCGGCAAGTGCCGCTGGCCGTTTGCGAAACTTTGATCAAGAGACCATGCAACGGGCACTTTCTATCGCCGGCAGTCAAAGCGGTGGATTGCGTGAAAACTTTGGCACTATGACCAAGCCTTTTCATGCCGGTCGCGCAGCTGAGTCCGGAGTGGTTGCCTGCGATTTGGCAGCGTTGGGATGGACGGCAACAGATAAAATTCTCGAGGCTCCTCGCGGTTTTTTTCAGGCGCACGGTGGTGGCTACGATATACATGCAATCCGTGGCAAATTAGGCTCCCCGTGGTCTTTTGCCAATCCGGGTGTATCGATAAAACCACATCCGTCAGGATCACTGACTCATCCTGGAATGACTAAAATGCTTGAATTGATAGCAGCACATGGCATCAAGGCGGAAGATGTCAAAAAAGTCGATGTCGGTACGAACCATAATCAGCTGAATGCCCTTATTCATCATCGTCCTGAAGATGAGCTTCAGGCCAAATTCTCCATGGAGTTCTGCATGGCAATTCTCTTGTTGGATGGCCGCGCAAATTTACCAGAATTTACCGATGAAACTGTCAGGCGTACTGATGTGAAAGAAATGATTGAGCGGATAAACTTTCATATACACCCTGAAGCAGAAGCAGCAGGGTATGCCAAAATGACGACGATTATTGACGTTCATCTCCAAGATGGACGTACCATTTCCGGTCAAGCGGACTTTGGCAAAGGTTCTCCTGCAAACCCGCTGTCGTATGATGAAGTGGCTGAGAAATTTAGGGGTTGTGCAGAATTTGCTCACTGGCGGAAGGATAAGACTGAGAAAATTATTTCTCTGATTACTATAGTTGATTCACTCACCGACCTCAGTGAGTTGACGTCTGCTTTATGTGTCTGAGAAATTCCTGAGCGCAACCGAAGGGATTGCCACCTCCTTTCTATGATAACAATCTCGATCTGTGCTTCCTTAATCACTTTTTTTACATTGATTCCAGGTTGATAGGGCTGGTGTTGAAATAAATAAGTTGAGAGGCCGGGGGGAGTCACGGCCCCAAAACTCAGAGTATGGAGTTGGCCTGGCCGGTCGAGGCCAGTACACTGGCTCAGAGTTTACCGTGGGGATCGACTTTCTTTCAGGACTCTATAGCCATAGGGATAGACCAATCGCTTTGCGGATGCAACTCCGGCTCCAGATGGATTAGATGCACCAGTGCAGAAGTCAGTTTGCTTGCCTCTACTTATATTTCGGGCTAAGATCAATAGGGTGTGACCAAAATTAACCGACAATTGCTTAGGGCTTCGGGGGACACTTCCGCAATCCTGCCCTCTCCCAACTCATTTTGCTCACACTCACATCAATAAAACCAAGTTGTGAGGACCGTATGGAAATCTTGGGCGTGGACATCGGGGGTTCGGGCATCAAAGGTGCGCTGGTAAACGTTGAAAAAGGAAGATTGGCAGGAGAGCGGCACCGCATTCCAACCCCACAACCTGCAACACCGGAAGAGGTCGTCAAGGTAGTGGTTGAAATCACACAACATTTTAAGTGGCGCGGGCCAATAGGCTGCACCTTTCCGGCAGTTATCAAGCATGGCGTCGCTTATTCGGCGGCTAACGTTGACAAGGCTTGGATTGGAACTAATGGCGAAGCTTTATTAGCCAAGAAAACAGGTTTTCCGGTACTGCTCATAAACGATGCGGACGCGGCCGGCATTGCTGAAATGGAGCTTGGGGCCGGGCATGGGCACCAGGGATTGGTGATTATGCTCACCTTTGGGACCGGTATTGGCAGTGCTGTATTTTACAACGGTCAATTGGTGCCCAATACGGAATTTGGTCATATGGAGATACGGGGCAAAGATGCTGAAGATCGAGCGGCGGAGCGGGTCAGAAAAGCCAAAGATTTGAGCTGGAAAAAATGGTCGGAGCGGGTCAACGAGTTTTTGAAGCAAATGGAAATCGTTTTTTCGCCTGATCTGTTTATCTTTGGTGGAGGAGTTAGTAAAAAGCATGACAAATATCTGTACCTGCTGCACACTCAAGCAGATATCAAGCCCGCCGAGATGCGCAATGAAGCCGGTATCATCGGCGCGGCGATGGCCGCCCGTTCGCTGCTGTAAGCCTGGCTATGTGGATAAGACTTAGAATCCTGTGGACAAGCAGCCAATAAAGAAGGTGCTGTGAATAGAAGGTAATAGGTTCTCCGTACCCCAAAACTGTGTACCGCCATGGAATCATTTTTTTTATTTTTTACAGGTAGTTAAGGGAAATGGGGCAGCGTGACCGCCGAGCCAAATATGGGCGGCTCGTTTTGTCTTCAAGGAAATTATTAATTAAAGCAGCGAATAACGTTTCATTGAACGGCTCTGAACAGTTTGCACTACTCCTTCTTTTTTCTTGTTTGAAGAGTTAAATTCGATTACACCTGACGTTGAGTTGAAGGAAATAGCCGATGTTTCCTTTAAGAAATGATGATGCCCTGTTACAGCGCAACTCAATTTCCGTCAATTTAAAAACATCCGCTCATGGGAATGTAGATAAAGAATGATTTGTATCAGCACAATCAAATTTTCATGAAAAATTGTTTGTAACTTACATCTAACTCATATTTTACTAAGACAGGGAGAAAAACCTTATGAAGGTTAAAGAGTTATTAGATAAAATAGGGCACGATGTTTATTCCGTCTCACCGGATACCACCGTTTTCGAAGCTTTGAAACTCATGGCCGAGAAAGAGATCGGCGCGGTTTTGGTCCTGGAAGGAAAAAAGATCGTGGGGATCATGTCTGAACGAGACTATGCTCGAAAGGTGATCCTACTGGGCAAGGCTTCCAAACAGACAAGCGTGAAGGAAATAATGTCATCAGGGGTTGTTCACACGAATCCTGATGTGAATGTGGAAAAGTGTTTGAGCTTGATGACGAAACACAAATTCCGCTATTTGCCGGTGATGGAGCAGGACCGTCTCGTCGGAATTATCTCCATTGATGATGTGAGGGGGGTCACATGATGTTTTGTTTCACACTGTTATAAAACCCCTCAAAATTTTATTTGCCTTTGCCATATTTTTCTATCTTCGGTCACTTTCACCTCTTTATCATGTGAGGCGGTCGTTTATAAGATTTTAAAGATCTTCTTCTCACTAACGAAACAGCGTAATTGCCGTAAGTATCTGTGATAAAATATAATTGTTAGAGCCACTTGCAAAACGCCTTTTTCGTTCAACCTCTACGATATGCTTAAATTTTTATCCTCGGAAAATCCCAACGCGTATCGGGGATGTAATTAAAAGTCTGTTAACAACAAAGAATCCGACGTTCAGGAGGAATGAATATGGCCAAAAAGATAGTGCACAACATCCTGTTAGTCCCCGTAGATTTTACTTCTTTTTCGGAAGAGGCCCTGGTTTTTGCCAGCGGACTGGCAAAATGCATGTCAGCCCAGCTTCTGGTGCTTCATGTGATTCATGACCCCGCGGAATCTCCGGGTTTTTATGCCCGCAAGCATAAAAAGAAAAAATATCTTCAAAGCTTGGAAGAAGCCGCCGAAGAGATGATGCAGGAATTTCTTGAAAAAATGCGTCAGGCCTTTCCCGGTAATGAACCGATACAAAAGGCGACGCCTCTTTTGGTGGTCGGCACCCCGGTAACAAGGATTGTGGAGATCGCTGAAACGAAACAGGCCTCTATGATAATTCTCGGGAGCCAAGGACGTACCGGCTTATCCAATTTGCTGTTAGGTTCAAAAGCTGCGCAGGTTGTGCAACTATCGACTATTCCAGTAACGGTTGTTAAAACTCCCAAAATGAAATAGCATTTCGGATCTCGATATACCGACTAAAAGGAGGCACCACATGAAATCGATATATTCTCGGCCTACATTTGGACAGGGATTAACGGGATGCTGTATTTTGATGCTGTACTTGCTCTTTCCTGACCGAGCAGACGCCGCCTCAAATACAGATGAAATCAGTTGGTTTTTCCTGGTTGTCGGGTTGCTCGGGGGGTTATCCTTGTTTCTCTATGGGATGGATAGAATGAGCGACGCGTTAAAGAATGTGGCCGGTGAAAAAATGAAGGATATCCTGGCAATGCTGTCGAGCAACCGGATCATGGGGGTGATAACAGGAGCTGTCGTCACGGCCGTTATTCAGTCCAGTTCAGTTACCACGGTTATGCTGGTAGGATTTGTAACCGCTGGCTTAATGTCGCTCTCTCAATCGATAGGCGTGATTTTAGGCGCGGATATCGGCACGACTATTACGGCCCAGATTGTGGCATTTAAGGTGACCAAGTATGCCTTGCTCTTGCTGGCGGTCGGCTTTGGGATGCTGTTCATCTCCAAAAAAGAAAAAATCCAGCAATACGGTTATATGGTCATGGGATTGGGAATGATCTTTTTTGGTATGTCCGTGATGAGTGATGCCATGTATCCTCTCAGAACGTATCAGCCCTTTATTGATCTCATGGCCAGCATGTCGAATCCGGTACTGGGTATTCTGATAGGTGCATTATTTACTGCATTGATTCAGTCGAGTTCTGCTGCAATGGGGGTAGTGATCGTCCTGGCTATGCAGGGGTTGATCTCTCTTGAGGCAGGAATAGCCCTGGCGCTTGGTGCCAATATCGGAACGTGTGCAACGGCAGGTTTGGCCTCGATAGGCAAACCGCGTGAGGCGGTCCGGGTAGCAACATGCCACGTACTATTCAAGATAGTTGGCGTCGTGCTTATGGCGCCCTTTATCGGGCCGTTTGCAAAATTTGTCGTTTTAATCTCCCCCTCAGCCGCTGAAGGTCTTATCGGTATGGAAGCTGCTGCCGCAGTGGTGCCGCGTCAGGTAGCCAATGCGCATACCATCTTCAATATAGGGATAGCTCTTCTTTTTCTCCCCTTTGTCACCCAATTTTCCCGGATCGTCTACCGGCTGGTTCCGGATAAGCCTATAAAAGAGATAGAGAAAATCCAACCCAAATATTTGAGTGAAATGCTGTTTGAGACCCCCAGTCTGGCTCTTGATGCTGCACGGCATGAGATCAAGCGCATGGGTAAAAGAATAGATAAGATGAATAGTGCCATGATGCCGGCTGTACTATCTGGAAACAAAGAATCGCTGCTGGCATTACGGGAGATGTATATTGAGGTCGATATCTTGCACAAGCATCTTGTTACCTACCTTGCACGGGTCAGTCAACTCAAACTGAATGAATTTCAAACAAAAAAATTTATAAACCTGATGACGGCTGTCAACAATCTTGATTATGTCGGCGACCTGATCGAAGTCAATATGGTGGGCTTGGGCATGCGTCGGGTTGAGAAAGGGTTCAAAATAAGTGCGGCAACCCAGGAGGTGTTAGAAACCCTCCATGTTGTTGCTTCTGACGCACTGAAAGCAGCAGTTAGGGCGGTGGTTGAGGAAGATAAAGATTATGCAGCTCGTGTTATCAGTATGCAGGATGATATAAACCATCTTATTGCAAAGGCTGATTTACATCAGGCAAAAAGACTCGTGTCAAAGGATTCGGGGAAATTTGAGGCCTACAGCGTCGAAGTTGACATCATTGAAAAGCTCAAACGTATGTACAAATATGCCCGAGAGATGGCTAAAACAGTGGTTGGAGATGGAGAAAAAATAGTTCTTGAGGAGGCAGCGTAAGGCAGACATTTTTCAATCATCAGAGCCACTTGCAAAACGCCCTTTTCGTTCAACCACTGCGTTATACTTAAATTTTATCCTGGGAATATCAATTATATGCCTGCGGTAAAAATTTTTCGCATGGTTTGACTTCGAACGAAAATCATCATTTTGCAAAAGGCTCATCAGTTATTAATCTGGAAAATCTCTTCTGGGGAACATTCTTATTTCAACGTAGGCCAGGTATCGGAAACTTTGTATCCCTCTGGCCAGGGGTCGGTTGGATCGAGAATGTGCTGATGTGTGCCGGTGATCCAGGCCTGACCTGAGATCAGAGGATAAATTGCCGGCCGATCGCCTACTTTCGTGATGGCATCAATTGAGCAATGAAAGCGCGAACCAATGATAGATTCGCCAATATAGTGATCCCCTTGCTTCAAGATTCCCTGCTGGTGCAATAATGCCATTCTGGCGGAACAACCTGTGCCTGTGGGACATCTATCCAGTTTGCCGGGTTGTATGACCACGCTGTTGCGTCCGAGCCAGACGCCATCTTCTTTCTGCAGGGGTGCCGCAATTTGGCAGAAGGAAATATGGTCCCAGTCCGGATTTCCGGGATGATGAAAGCCAAGCTGCTGATTTGCGGCATTGGTGATTTTTATACCGGTCTCAGCGAGTTCTCGGGCCTCGTCCGGAGAAATCTTAAAACCTAGTTGCTTCGCATCAATAATAACAAAACTATCACCGCCGTAGGCGGTATCGACTTGCAGCGAACCGATTCCCTCAACTTCTATCACAGCCTCGGTTTTATCAACAAAGGAAGGGACGTTGCGAACAGTTACCCGGGTAACTTTGCCGTTCTGGCAGCGTGCAACGATATCAATGAGGCCTCCGGGAGGCTCTAAGGTCAATTTTGTCTCTGGCTCCTCCATCTCAATGATGCCGGTTTCCAGAAGTACTGTCGCCACACAGATTGAATTGGATCCGGACATTGGGGGAGTATCCTCCGGCTCCATGATAATCCAGCCCATTTGAGCAGTGGGATTTTTAGGTGGAACAAGCAGGTTGACATGGCGAAAAACACCACCACGAGGCTCGTTTAATAGCAGGTTTCTCAGTCTCTGGTCTTTGGCAATCCAGCGGGACTGCTCCCAAACCGTATCTCCGGGCGGCGGGGCAACTCCTCCAACAATAACATCTCCCACTTCTCCTTCTGCATGACAACTGACAACATGAATAAGCTGAAGCGTGCGCATGGCGTCCTCTTTGCTGAACTATGAATCTTTAGTTGTTGACGGGGCTTCGTTCTTTAGCGGTTAAGACGAATAGTTATATCAGTGTGCAGCACCAATATTTAAAGCATACTGGAGAAAAACATAGATGACGTAAATGCTGAGCAGCCAGCCACCCTGCCATCGATAGAATATTCCTGCTCTATTCATGGAAATAAATGTTCTGAAAGAGAAAAGGATGATCAACATGGTCGGGAAGTGGAAAAAATAGAAGTTTTTTGGAATCTCGAGTGGGGTTGCCGCAGCTGCAGCACCAATGACAAACAGACAATTTAAAACGTCGGCCCCCACAATGTTTCCAACTGTGATCTCCGGGTGTCCTTTGCGAATAGCTGAAATTGCAGTCATGAGTTCGGGCAATGATGTGCCAAAAGCAACCATGGTTGCAGCTATTACATCATCTGGAACGCCTACGCGAACGGCAAGCTCAGAGGCGCTGGGTACCAGAACTCGGGCACCGAGAATTACTAAAAGTAATCCTCCTACTACCATCAGCCACGAAGCACCCAGGCCCAGCTGGTCGGCCAGCTTGTCCCCTTTCTCATCAAGACAGCGGCCATCACTGTTTCTTGCCCACTTGTAGGTACTATATAAATAAACAGCGAGAAGGAT
>JABDPQ010000468.1 GCA_013042695.1 Desulfobacterales bacterium
CAATCATTCCCCTTATTATGATTGTATTCTCTCTCGTGCTCTGGGTGAAAACGTTCGGTTTTCCAACAGAAGATGGCGGGCCGGCACTAGTTCCTCTTCTCTGGATATTCTGGTTGATCTTACTGTCCGTGGCAATACTATTCTTCTGTTTCAGCGGCAGGATTGATAAAGATCCCAAACGGGGCAGAATCTTCTTTCTCGGCCTTGGAGTCGGTCTGGTTGTTGTCTATTATTTCGCCATGGACTATCTGGGCTATTTCATCAGTTCATTTCTGTTTCTTGCCACTGCAATGTATATGCTCTCATACCGAAAACCATTGACTATATTTTTAGTGGGCACGGGGTGGGTACTCTTCTCTTACCTAATATTCTACAAATTACTCTACATCCAACTGCCCCTTGGGTTGATTGAAGATTTTTTATAGAGAAAGAAGACATGATTCTCAACCCAACGGGAGAACGACACGGCAATGGATCTCATTGAAAGTTTTTCAATAGGTTTCTCTGTAATACTTGGCTGGAAACCGCTCCTGATAATCGTCACGGGAGTTATTTTTGGTATCCTTGCAGGGGCAATGCCGGGTCTTTCACCATCGACGGCGGTGGCTCTGCTGGTCCCCTTCAGCTATACCATGAGCCCTGCCCTGGCACTCATTCTTCTGACCTCGATTTACATCGCTTCCAACTATGGAGGTTCGATTACCGCGGTACTCATCAACACGCCGGGAACACCGTCGGCTGCCGTTACTGCTATGGACGGCTATCCTTTAACTCAGCAGGGTAAAGCCGGCAAAGGATTGGGCACCGCCCTGGTGGCTTCAACTATCGGAGGCGCAGTCGGGGTTCTGATACTGATCCTCTTTGCCGTACCCCTCGCACGAGTGGCTCTAAAATTCAGCCCGGCCGATTATTTTGCCCTGGCCCTTTTCGGTCTTGCCACGGTTGCCTCGATGAGCCGGGGCAATGTCTTAAAATCCATGGTGGCCATACTCTTCGGACTTCTCATCAAAACCATAGGAATCGATCCAATATCGGGAGTCTCCCGCTTCACCTTCGGCAACGACATGCTCTATGACGGTTTCACGCTGATTCCTGCTCTTATCGGGCTGTTCGCCGTCAGTGTCGTTTTTTCCAAATTCGAGACCTGGACCGGTGTTGGACGGGTAATGGACAAAATAGACAACAAACTCCCGAGTCTGGAAGAATTTTTAAAAATCAAGTTTACCATCCTACGCTCATCCATTATCGGCACTGTAATCGGTATTTTCCCTGGAGCTGGCGCAACCATTGCCGCCTTTATCAGCTATGATATGTCAAAGCGGGCAAGCAAGGAATCTGAGAAATTTGGACACGGTTCTCTTGAAGGTGTAGCTGCTGCGGAAAGTGCCAACTCCAGCTCTGTCGGAGGCGCCCTGGTGCCGCTTCTCGCCCTCGGTATTCCTGGAAGTGCTACAGATGCCGTGTTGCTTGGGGCCTTTATGCTCCATGATCTGGTGCCCGGCCCGATGCTTTTCCAAAATAACCCGGAAATCGTCTACGGCATTTTTTCGGCTTTGATCGTTGCCAATATCGTCATGCTGTTTCTCGGATTGTACGGCAACAGGCTTTTCATCAAGGTTGTGTCTGTACCCGAATCGATCATGTACCCGCTTATTCTGGCAATCGCCATTATCGGCAGTTTTGCGGTAAACGGCTCAATGTTCGATGTGGCAGCCTGTATAGGGTTTGGCGTTGTCGGCTGGTTTTTCAAAAGATACGGCTACCCGGTCGCACCGGTGGTGCTTGGCATTGTTCTTGGGAAGATGGTAGAGGAAAACTTCAGGCGCGCAGTGATGATGGATGGCTACGGGGTCTTTTACCGCGACAAGCTAGCCTTCATTGTCTTGCTTATCGCATTTTTCTCTTTTGTCTGGCCCCTATACAAGGCATGGCGTCACCACCGTCAAACAGCCGCCGCACCAGGAGAGAATGAGGCGAAGATATGAAGAAGATACTGAGAGTCAGAACAGGTATTGAAAAACAGGTCGAACATTTCCTCGATCAAGTCAGCCTTTCAGGCTTAATTTTTCGGCAGGGATGTGAGTATTACCTCTCCGGGAAAGAAGAGGACTTTGAGCGAAAAATTCAGGAGATTGCCGACTGTGAACATACGGGAGATGATCTCAGGCGATCTATAAACGAACACCTCTACACCAAAACACTGATTCCCGAATCAAGGGGCGATGTCATGGAGCTACTGGAAAACATGGACTCGTTGCTTGACCGGTTCAAAGGCACTTTGTGGCGATTCAGAATAGAATTGCCCGAAATTTGCGAAGAATTCCATTATGATTTCAGGCAATTAATCAATGCCGCGATTGAGGCCAACGAGGCACTTGTCGAATCTTGCCGGGCGTTTTTTATCGATATTTCTAAAATTTCTAGTCATCTACATAAAGTTTCATACTGGGAATCAGAAAGCGACAAAATATCTATACGACTACAGGAGTCTATTTTTTCCAAAAAGGATCTGCGCTTGAGCCATAGAATGCAGCAGCGCGATTTTGCCCACTCCCTTGACAAGATAGCTGACCGAGCTGAAGACATCGCCGACAAGCTTAATATTTACGCCATCAAGCGAAGTCTTTAGGGGCTCGTCTCTTGTTTTCCTTTTTTCTATCAAGCGGGTTCTTTCTCGGCTGGTCCCTCGGCGCTAACGACGCCTCAAATGTATTTGGGACTGCTGTTGGCTCAAAGATGATCAGATTTAAAACAGCAGCAATTTACTGCAGCCTGTTTGTCATTCTCGGGGCAGTGATCAGCGGTGCGGGGGCTTCACATACATTGGGCAAACTGGGGGCAGTCAATGCCCTTGCCGGCGCATTTCTCGTAGCATTTTCAGCCGCTCTCAGCGTCTACCTGATGACACTGGCCAAATTTCCTGTCTCCACCTCCCAGGCAATAGTCGGAGCGATCATCGGCTGGAACTTATTTTCCGGCTCAGTTACAGATATCAATGCCCTGACAAAAATAGTTTCGACCTGGATATTCTGCCCTGCACTTTCGGCCTGCTTTGCAATTTGCCTGTATAAAGCAACAACAATTTTCGTCAGTCGATTTAAGATTCGAATGTTTCGGCTCGATTTAATTACCCGATACTCTCTCTTATCGGCTGGAATATTCGGTTCCTATGCATTGGGGGCAAATAATATTGCCAATGTCATGGGCGTATTTGTTCCGGTCGCACCCTTTAGTCACATTACACTTCTCGGCGTTACCTTCAGCCCTGCCCAGCAGCTCTTTTTTCTTGGTGGTGTGGCGATCGCAGTGGGAGTTTTCACCTACTCAAAACGGGTCATGATGACCGTCGGGACCGGTATTTTCACGCTTACTCCAGTAGCCGCCTCCGTGGTTGTCTGGTCTCACTCTGCCGTTCTTTTTATCTTTTCTTCACAGGCCCTGGAAGCCTGGCTACAGAGTTATAATCTACCGACGATTCCGCTTGTTCCGGTTTCCAGTTCACAGGCCATTGTCGGCGCGGTTATTGGTATCGGACTTTTAAAAGGTGGCAGAGGAATCAGGTGGAGGACCGTTGCCGGTATTACCAGCAGCTGGGTGACCACCCCGATCATTGCGGCTTTGGCCTGCTTTATTTCGCTGTTTTTTATGCAAAATGTGTTTCAGCAGAAGACCTATACTCCGGTGGAGTATAATATTACCCAATCGGCAATGCAGCGATTGATAGATTCTGAACTTCCCCACGCACCTTTTGAACCACTCATGTGGGAGACTTTTCCCAATGGCATGGCATTCAGTAAGGCCATCCATTCTGCAGCAGAACTCAACAACGAGCAAGCACGATCCATACTCGCCATAGCGGAACTTTTTGAGGTGGAAATTTCACCTGACTTAATTCAGACACTTAAGAAAGGTCCTTTTACCAAGGAACAGATAAACATTTTGAGTCAATTGGAAGGTCGAACCTTTCAGCATAAATGGGAGATCAAATCAGCACTTGCTGAAGAATCGGAAATGTTTAGATATCGGCCGGCAGATAAGCAATGGAATAGCCATTTAGACGATTTTTTTTATCAACTCATAAACCGAATACAAACCTGAGACCCACCCGGCGCCCGCAATTATAATAAAGCTGAATATATCATTCTCAGTGCCATAACCGTAAGAAGTATCTTCAAAACTTGACTGAATCGACGGTCACTGAATTTTTTTCTCAGAAGCGTCCCTAAAAATGACCCCGCCAACGCCCCAATGACCATGCATATCAATAAGGTGGAATAATAGCTGAACTTGAATCCAATGATTCCAAAAGCAACGAGCTTTAAACCGTGGCTTAACGACATAAACATGCCGCCGGTGGCAACTATAGAATCCCTATCTGTAATTTCTTTGAGTAACCGGGGCATTGTCAGTTGGCCCGTCGAGCCAACCAAAATCCCCAGACCTGTTTGTAAAAAACCAAGAACAAACAGGCTGTCAAAGCTGCTTAATACCCTCCCCATGCGCTCAGACCAAAGTTTCAGAAGTATATAGACCCCAATCAACAACGGAATATAGTCAGTAGTGATGTTGATGACCAGGATACCAAAGAGTGCGGCTCCCAGGAGTGATCCGGCGCAAAATAGTGGAAATAAACGCCAGACAATCGAATGAAACGAATATACCGCGCGGCTTGTATTGCTCGCCAGTTGAGTAACACCATGAACGGGAACGACTGCCTCGGCAGGCAGAAAATCCGGCAGAAAGCTGATCAAGATCAGACCTCCCCCAAGCCCGAAGACTGCCGCCGCCGTTGAGGACACCAGCGAAATAATACCAAGAAATATTTCCATAGAATATTATTTCTATCCCAGCGTCTGTAATGCAATATAGGATACTAATGGCTCATAAGACTCCAACATAGCATGATCTCGTGCATCGATATAATCATTTCTGAATTTCAAACCTCAAACTGTTCCATAGAAAAAAATGTTATAAATTCATTCTGTTGGGGGTATGATTGCGTCTCCCCATCACCCAAGGTTGACAAATGTCAACCAACTATGTATACTACTTCGTAGTTCGGAGTGGATCTTGTTAATAATGCTTAGAAAATGACATAGTCGAGAAATTCAGACATCAAATGAATCATGAACTGCTCGCTCTGCAATGCTGAGACCACCCGCAAGACCGGGGATCATCTTTGTGAAAGCAACATAATAGGTGATGTTCTCGTGCCCTTGGTTGAGGTGGAAACATGTTCGAGTTGTGGTGCACTGCAGTTATCAACAGAGTCTGAACGCAAGGTTGCCGATTATCTGAAGATGCTGGAAAAAAATGCCATAATTAGCCTGCCTGCAGACAATCTGATAAGTGCTGGGCAGGCAGCAGGGATTCTAGGAATATCAAAACAAGCATTCAGCAAGAATCCAAAAATCAAAAAAGGATTTGTCTATTTCACCTACGTTGGCACAAAAAAAGTTTATTTCAGATCTTCTGTGGAATTATTTAAGAGAAGCGGTGATGGAAGATTTCCAATAATACAATGGAGGTCGTCCGTACCTTCAGATCGAATATCGCATCATGCTGCCAACGACGACTTTTGGCAGCAAGTCAGCTGTCAGACCGATAAAGCAGATTGCGCTGTATTTACATGGAGCAAATCTTTATAGGAAAAATGATGGTTAAAGAAGAGAAAAAAAAAGACGAGATTTTAAACATAAATACCAGTCTGCCGAATCTTTTCGTTGATGATATCCGTGTATCTACGAGAAATGATAATATCGCGACCATGAATTTTTTCAGTGATACTCCAGAGGGGAAATTCGAACAAACCCGAGTAATAACGAAAAAGGAGCGGTTGAAAGTTTTTATTGATGCACTGTGTAAACACACTGACTATTACCCGACACAACCCGTCGAGGAAAAAGAAGAAGAAAAGAAAAAGAAGAAATAAAATTCTCTCTATTTTCTTAGAGGAGGTACAAATGAATCAAACATCATGGCTTGAACAAACCTTAGATAAGGAGAAGCAACGCCTCGTTTCGGCTCGTCAGGCCCTCAAGAAGAATCCGACAAGCTATAGTGCCAGAGTAACCCTTCAATCCGCCGAAAATCGGCTGGCAGATTTGAGACGTCGATTTACAGAAGATAAAACAACCAACACCTTATCATCTCTGAAAGATTAACCTATTTCACTATTGCCGCATGCATGGAATACAAGGGGTCAACTTCCATTCTTCCACTTGTTCGAGTTCCAAGTAACTTGTCTAGCCTTCACGGTAACCAACCCCACATCAAATGAGCCTATTTTTCTGATTGGTATCTCTATTGAACGTTACCAGCCCCACCCGTCTGGCCTACCCTAGGTGAGTGCATGGATATATTTGAGATATAGTGGGTAATCAACTCTCGTTCAGAAGATAATCTGAGTCGTGATTTGATATGTCTGCGGTGTGGTGCTTTTCGCCGTACTGAGGAGGCGTGAATACTTTTTGCGTTGCCGCGAGTGGTATTGGCACTAAAAGGGCGATTGACGTGATTTACAGTGAATAAGGTTTCCTGACTCTTACCGGCGTTATGCTGCTGTGCATGGAACGGCCTGAGAGATAAAATTTGATTGTTGGTGTCCGTCACTCGCTGCATGCCGGTATCACGATTATCTCGTCTGGCCTGATCCGGACCCTTACCTGTTCACCTTTCAGATGCTGAGTTTCATAGGCGGGCCCACGGGTAAACAAATCGCCGATAGTGGTTTTTACCGAGTACTCAATAATTGGTCCCATGTAAGCACTCTCAGTGACAATTCCTTCCAGGCACTCAGAATCTTTATCGTCTGATTTCGCCTCTATGTGCAGCACTTCTGGTCTCAACGAAAGCTTCACCATTCCCGGCTTCGCTGGGATATGCATGCTATCCGGCAAAGCCAGATCAATCCCGCCAAGTTCGACTCGATTGCCATCGGTGCCATTGACGAGCAGAGCTTCCACGACATTTGACTCACCAATAAAATTGGCAACGAAGGCTGATTCCGGTCGATGATAGAGGGAGCGTGGCGGTCCCTTCTGGAGGATTCGACCGTCCTTCATCACCACAACTTCATCGGATACTGCAAGCGCTTCTGATTGATCATGCGTTACATAGATCGAGGTGATCCCGGTCGACTGCTGCAGATGCCTGATTTCCTCACGCATCGATCTCCGCAGCTTGCTGTCAATATTGCTGAGCGGCTCATCAAAGAGCAGCACCTTGGGTTCAAGTATCAGGGCTCTCGCAACAGCGACCCGCTGCTGTTGACCGCCGGAAAGTTCATCCGGGTAACGGGCTTGGTAACCAGCCAAATTTACCATATCGAGGACGACAGTAACCTGTTCTTTTATCTTCTCCTGAGGTGTCTTCAGAACTCCGAGGCCATATCCGACATTTTGTTCAACGGTCATGTGAGGAAACAACGCGTAGGACTGAAAGACCATGCCGACATCTCTTCTCGTCGCCGATAGATCGGTGACGTTCTCATTGCCAAACAATATTTCACCGCCGGAAACTGTTTCCAGCCCGGAGACAATACGCAACAACGTTGTCTTTCCGCAGCCCGATGGACCTAACAAGGTGGTCAGAGTACCAGCCTCAAAAACCACGTTTATGTCTTCAAGGGCGCTGACTTCGTCGAAACGCTTGAAAACCTTGCTTAGGGTAATGGTAATGTTTGTTTCACCCGGTTTCATTTCATATCGTTGTTAAATGGTTTTTACCTGCTTTTCCACACGGGATCGTCCCGTGATTACCTCCACTGTCAGCGTGAACAAGAGCATTGTTAAAATGAGTATCGATCCATAAGCAACGGCAATCCCGGTATCACCGCTCTCAACACGGGATAGAATATAGGTTGTCGCTACATTTGTACCCGCCGTCGCGAGAAAAATAACAGCCGACACAGTGGTCATCGACCGAATAAAACTGTATGCCGTCGACGACACGATGGTTGAGCGTATAAGCGGAATCAGCACCGACCTGATGGTTTTAAGGCTTCCAGCACGCTGCAGCACGGAAGCTTCTTCGAGACTTTCTGAAATCTGGCTCAAGGCGGACATACCTCCACGAATACCCACCGGCATAGCCCTGATGGCCATTGTAATAATCAAGATTGCTGCGGTCCCGGTCAACTCCACCGGCGGCGTATTGAATGCGAGGATATAGGCAACACCAGTTACAGTCCCCGGTATTGCAAAAATAAGAACGGTGCCGAAATCGATGATGCCTTTGCCGAAAAACTTTTTCCGGGAAATGATATAAGCAATGAGTATACCGATCAATGCAGTGATCGGTGCTGCGATAAATGCAAATATGAGCGAATTGATGAACGACGGCCATGCCCCTGACGAAAATCCACCAAGCCACAGCTCTTTGTGATGGGCGATTGTTAGGGTATAATCAGCCCCCCATTGCTTGACGAATCCACCAAGAAATATCGAGAAATAAAGTACACCGACCAGCAGCAGCCAAACAAGTACGAAGGCGCTCAGTATTTTTTGCAATCGCCCCGGCAACGGAATAACATTGCCTGCTGTCTGTACCCCGGTGACCGTGACATAAGATTTCTGGCCGACCCATTTCTTCTGAATCATAAACACAGACAGGGAAAGCACTAACAACAGGACACCCAGCGCCGACGCTTTGGCAAAATCGAGTTGAGCCCCGGCAATCGAGAAATAGATTTCAGTGGAAAGTACATCATAATCTCCACCGAGTACGAGTGGATTACCAAAATCGGCAGCAGAAGATATCATGCAAAGCAAAAAAGCATTGGCGATTCCCGGCCTTAAAAGCGGCAGCGTAACATCACGCAGTGTTTCCCAGCGGCCGGCCCTCATGGTTAGAGCCGCCTCCTCCATTGCTGGATTGATGGTAGCCAGCATACCGTTCAACACCATATAGGCAATCGGCGTCAACGATAGTGTCTGAGCTAAGAAAATACCCCAGAAACCATAAATATAACCGGATCTCGCGAATGTGTCTTGCAGCAGAATTCCCTTGGGTCCGAACAGAAACATAAGACCATCGTTTATCATCCCGGCCCTGCCGAAGAGAAGAATTAATGCCATACCGACAACAAACGGCGGCGTGATGATCGGCAGGATGTAAAACACCCTGATCACATACCGCAACGGTGAGGTTGCACGGGTGGAATAGAGTGCGAAAACAAGACCGAAAAATGTCGTCGCGGCACCGACTGACATGGCAAGCAATAGCGTATTGAGTATAACCCGGCCGACTCCGAATGCGGTAACAATCTGGTAAAACTGAAATGGCGCGAACGATCCGTCTGAGTTGTAGAGAAGCGTCTGAAAGATAGTCCAGACAGGAAAGAAAATAAAAACACAGACCAACAAAATGACGAATATAACCGATCCGGCTATAAATCTGTCTCCTCTCTGGAACCCGATTTCAGCAATACCAATCGCAAACAGTGCGGAGAAAGCCAGTAGGATCACGGCAGTGCCGAGTCCCATAGACAGATTTTCGGTTATGAAATAGGCAAAAGTTGCCAGGATAAGGAAGGCAGACAAACAGCTGTAGATCCAACCGCATTGTAGACCTGAACGGATTAATCGCGGTGTAATAACAAACAAAAGGAAAAAGAACGGTACGACAATTGTTGCACCGTTCTTCCTCCACGCCAGAGCATCGACAAATTCATCGAAAGTGGCATCAGTCAACCCATATTCCAGCGCCAGCCATGGCAGACAAAAATAGGCAATGATGCCAAGTGTAACCCACGGAATGATCAGTGATGGTTTAAAACTTTCCGATACCACTTTTGCGGTCGTGCTCATAAGTCTGGTTCTATCCGAAAACGCTGCAGTTAACGGGCCATTGGCTTTATCTCCGTAACCCAACGATCAATCAGCGCCTTACGCGTTTCCTCCGACCCGTATTTGACGAAATCATAGTCGATCAGTTTCACGTCTTCCAACCGAATAGCTTCTTTCGGAACAGTTGCGTTGATGTTAGTCGGAACTTGGAACATCTTCACACGCTGAGGAACTTCCTGTCCTTCTTTGGACAACATGAAGTCGATAAAGAGCTTGGCGTTGTCCATATTACGGGCACCTTTGATAATGCTCAAACCACCGATCTCATAGCCGGTTCCTTCTGCAGGAACAACAAGCTCCAGTGGAAACCCGTTGGCTTTTTGCAGTGCATGGTCATGCAGGAATCCGATACCAATCAGCGTTTCACCCCGGGCAGCCGCTTTACCCGGAGCTGAGCCCGATTTGGTGTACTGGTTCACATTCTTATGAAGTGCTGCCAGCTTTTTGTAGGCTTCGTCCTCACCCCACAACTGGACAAACGTGGCCAGAACCGTGTATGCGGTACCCGAACTCTGAGGGTTAGCTACCTGTACATGACCTTTATATATGGGGTTTGACAGATCGTCCCAGGATTTGGGCATAGGCAGGTTTAACTCCTTGAGTGCATCAGTATTGACTGAATATCCGAGAACGCCGGCATACACTCCGGTAGTGTGATTCTGCTTGCTGGTGGCCGGATTTCTAAAAAGCTCACCGATTTCATCTAATTTCGGTGACTTATAAGATTCGAGCAGGCCGTTCACACCGGCCTGGGAGTGCGGATCCAGAGTTCCCGCGTACCAGACATCGGCTTTTGGGTTATCTTTTTCGGCAAGGATCTTAGCATAAGTCGAACCGGACCCGGCCCTGGTCATTTGAACTTTGACATCATATTGTTTGGCAAATTCATCGGCGACCTCCTGACAAGCAAACGGTTCATTTGAGCAATACATGACCAGCCGCCCTTTGGCCAGAGCATTTCCGGCGCCGAATAGAAAGACCAAAACTGCAGCAACAAATAGTAATTTCTTCATGGAACGTCCTCCTTCACTGATAATGTTAAAGAATTAATGATTGAGGTACCATTCATACCTTCTATCATCACTTATTCTGTATGCAGCAAACTTCTGCATGCATAAGGTTGCTAATAATTATTAGGGTTGGATTGGCAAATTTATTCAGTCAAAAATCTTAAAATAACTTATTTCAGATCTGGTGGCTCTGAAATCTTTCTATTTGTCAGGGCTATGTGCTGCCTAACCAGAGCTGATTTAATGATCAGGAAAATTCAGAGATGTGTAGAGGAAATCTCTGCTATTCGGATGGTTGAAGAGTTTTGAGATTACAAATTGAGTACTTGAGATTTGTGCAAGTGGGATCAAAAGGGAGGTTTCCTCAAGCAGGGTTCAACTATTTGTATATCTGAGGAAATAGCATTTCAAAAAGAAGATTAATTCCAGACTTAAAGAGCAAAAACCTAGACTCTTACCAGGCCGCCTTTAGGCGAGAGCATTGATTTTGGGTTGGTTGAAAATGGGGTGATAGATTAAAAGCATCTGCAGACGTATCGTCATAATGAGGCC
>JABDPQ010000479.1 GCA_013042695.1 Desulfobacterales bacterium
TGGCATATCAGGAGAGGCCAGATAGTTGGTCACCCCAGTGCCGTAAGGCAGCCATTCTGCATAGAGAGCACCAACGGCAGCAAGGTCTACAAGATAGACGTTGTTGATAAAGCCCTGGACCTCTTCAACCAGCTGTTTAACTCGGTAGAGACGCTCCATGTTCAGAGTCGCCTCATTGTCCGGATTGATTGCTGCAGTGACACCGCCAACAGAGAGATTCTGGATATGAGGATTTTTCCCTGAGATGATTCCCAGGGCGGTAGTTGCTTTGCGCTGATAGTCAAGCGCTTCCAGATAGTGCGAGACTGCCATCAGGTTCGCTTCCGGCGGCAGTTTCATGGCCGAGTGGCCCCAGTAGGCATTTGCAAATGGTCCAAGCTGGCCACTCTCAACCAGTGCTTTGACTTTCGCTTGGACTGCACTAAACCGTTTTGAACTGTTGCCCGGCCAGTTTGAAAGAGAATCGGCAAGCTTCTGGGTTGCTGCCGGATCGGCATCCAGGGCTGAGACAACGTCCACCCAATCAAGTGCTGAAAGAGCATAAAAATGTACAATATGGTCATGCAGACAATGAATGCCTTGAACCAGATTACGGATCAGTTGTGCATTCAGGGGAATCTCAAGTTTCAGGGCATCTTCCACCGAGCGAACCGATGCGAGGGCATGAACAGTTGTACACACACCGCAGATACGCTGGACGAAATGCCAGGCATCACGAGGATCTCGGCCTTGTAAGATGATTTCAAGACCCCTGAACATCTGACCTGAGGACCAGGCATTAGTGACTGCGCCATCATCAACCTCTACATCAATTCTTAGATGACCTTCGATCCTGGTGATTGGATCAATGGTGATTTTTTGAGCCATTTGTTAAACCTCCAAAAAATATGGGACCGGACACATGCCATCGAGTGAGCTGCATCCGCAATGATTCACTCGAGAAAATGATCCGGTAATACGATCATTCGTCACTGTCGGATTTGCCTTTGATGAGACGCTTGCCTATGCCAACAGCAGCGTGAATGCCAACTGCAGCGGCAGTGACCCCAAGCACTTTGGTGCCGAGTTCGTCGGCATCGGCGACGATTCCAGCACCAGGAACAGAGACATTTGGGATTCTTTCATAGAATGGGGTCATGGTATCCCAGAAATTGGGTTCTGTACAGCCGATGCAGCCATGTCCGACTGCCACTGGCCAGACGCCTGCTTCATTAAAGCGGGCAACGGGACAATTGGCGAAGGTTGCTGGTCCTTTGCAGCCGACCTTGTAGAGGCAGTAGCCCAGTTTGTGATATTCGTCTCCAAACTGTTCAACATAACGTCCTTCATCGAAATGAGCCCGTCTCTCGCAATGATCGTGAATGCGTCGACCATAAGCAAATTTCGGACGATTGAGTTGGTCGAGTGCCGGTAATCTGTTAAAGGTGAGATAATGCAGAATAGTACCGAGGAAATTGACTGGATTAGGTGGACAGCCAGAAATGTTTATCACCGGCTTATCGAGCACAAGTATGTCAACGCCGACAGATTCGGTTGGGTTCGGACTGGCCGCCTGGACACCACCAAAGGTGGCACAGGTGCCATAGGCAATGATCGCTGCGGCTTTGGACGCTACTTCTGCAAGGCTATCCATGGCAGTCTTACCGGCAACCTTACAGTAGACACCGTTTTCTGCCGTAGGAATGCCGCCTTCAACCACCAGAATGTATTTGCCGGCGTTTTTCTCCATGGACTCTTGGAGAACCTGTTCTACCTGGTGACCGGCCGCCGCCATTACTGTCTCGTGATATTCCAGTGAAATAACATCGAGAATCAAGCGGGCCAGGTCCGGATGGGCCCCTCTCAGCAGAGTCTCGGTACACCCGGTACATTCCTGATAGTGCATCCAGATTACCGGGGGACGCTGTGCTGAGGTAGCGGCTTCCACCATTTTGGGAACCATTGTCTCTGATAGTCCCAGAGCGGCGGCTGCCATGGTGCATCCCTTCAGGAAGCCGCGGCGATCGAGGCGCGGATCCAGCGATTTGTTGTTTACCGTGTCTGCCATATCAACCTCCTCGTGCTGAAACAACAAGTTTTCGCAAAGCGAGTTTATGCCGGCACGCAGTACCAGCAAACGTGAAAAAACAATGACCTGCCATCCCTTGAGCTGCCTCAGTGCGCTCCCTTTTCGCACTCACGCGTTGAGAAAACAGATCCCCAATTCTAAAAAAATTACTATTGACATTAGGTAATTGAGCAGCTGAATGTCAATTCATTTTTCTACAATTAACAATAGTAATGCTTGACGTAATATTAAGTTATATTGATAAATAAGTATTACTTTGTGGTAGCAGGTACTTAGGCAATACGTTGAAAAGTAGCTGGATTTTAAGCAACGTTTGGTGGTTAATCCTGAAGCATCAATTATCTGAGCCACTTGCAAAACGCCCTTTTCGTTCAACCTCTGCGTTATGCTTAAATTTTTATCCTCGGAATAGCAATTATATGCCTGCGGTAAAAAATTTTCGCCTGCCTTGACTTTGAACGAAAATCATCGTTTTGCAAAAGGCTCATCTTTTAAAACCGAAAATACCACCACTTTTTGTATTGGTAAAAGCCGGTCGTCCTTTTCTTCTTGATTTCTGCGTTTTGCGGGTGGAGTTGGCTTTTCCAGGTGAGGCGAGTCGAGTGGTTGCCAAAGGAGCCTCAGGTGCTGGAACTGATTCGAGTGCCTCTTTAAAGTAGTAGTAGAGCAGACTGCTTTGAGAAAAATAACTTTTTCGCTTGAGCCATTTTGGCCAGCTTCCTTGATGGTGGTGCTGAATCAGTGTCGGTAGATTGATCAATAAAGTGAAAATTTCCTGGCGTGTGGAACGTTTGAGATTAAACTGCTTGCCAATGGTTTCATGCAAGGCTGTACGGATCTGACTGGCAAAATGGAAAAGTTGTGCACCTTTGTATCTTGAGTTGATCAGATCAAAATTGCAGGTGGCCCATGGAATCAGGATGAGGGCAAGAATAAAATAGTCTGGTTGGCGGTGACGCCCTGCTGCAACCGATTGATTGTTATATTTATCGATAGTCTTAAAGAGCAGACTGAGCTGTTCATAACAGGTTAAACCACCGGGGAGTGGCTGATATAAACTATCACGGTAGATACTGAAAAGCTCGATGAAGATTCCCGAGGAAACAGCAAGTTCAAACCACTGGGCAGAGACACCACTGTAGATATCCTTCAGCGCCTCATCTCTCAGACGGGAAGCAGGGCAAAACGACAGGTCTGCACTATTTCTGAGCAGTGCCTGCCAGCTCTTATTCTCGATGATAAAATTATTACGGGCAGAATGCCTGATAACACGCATCATGCGAACAGGATCACGAATGATTCTTTTATCCGGGTCGCCAATTATTCTAATAACAGAGTTGTCAAGATCAGCCACACCATTGACATAGTCAATAAGTGTCTGGTTTTCTATTTCATAAAAAAGCCCGTTAATACTTATGTCGCGACGCTGAGCATCCTGATCCAGGGTACCGTATGTATTATTTGGTGCAAGAATTGCTTCAGGGCCATCGAGGTCATGCTCACTAAGAGAGCGCAGCGTTGAAACTTCAATAATCTTGCCTCTCTTAAAAAAGACCTGCACCAACCTGAACCGCCGGCCAATGGTACGACTATGAGTGAACAAGCGGCGAATTTGTCCTGGTCTCGCGTCCGTGCTGATATCAAAGTCTTGAGGGGTCTTACCGAGATAGAGATCCCGGACTCCGCCGCCAACAAGATAGCCGGAAAACCCAGCACTATGTAGTTTGCGGAGAACGAAAAGGGCGTCATCGTCGATCATTCCGCGTTTAATCGGATGATCTTTTGCACCAATGATGTTCGGTTGTAGCGCTGTTTTCGTGGTCACGTAAATAGCAGTGAATCAATAAGATGTCTGTTGCACGTGTTTTGGAGGTATCATACGGGGGGAGCAAATCCACGCTTCTCTTTATATACCGACTCTGCCTGGCTGATAAATTGTTTGAAAATCTCGGCAACGGGAAGGATATTTTTTATTTTATAGGTGTTTTCTCCAGTAAAAAATAATCCTTCTTGAAGATTCCCCTCCCGTGATGACAGCAGTCTTTCACTAATGCAGTAATGATGGTCACATTTCTTCAGGCACACATGTTTGCATTTCTTGGTTGTCAGGTCAAGACCTTTGGCCAGAGCCTGAACAAAAGGGGTTTGAAGAGCTCGTCCAGGCATTCCCACCGGAGAAGAGGTTAAAACAATATCTTCTTGGTTGGCGTCGAGATAGGCTTGTTTAAACTCATCGGCAACATCGCACTCCTCGCTGAGAACAAACCGTGACGCGATTTGTATTCCATCTGCGCCATATTTGTCCATTATTTCAGCCATTTCGTAACCGTTCGTGATGCCTCCGGCAGCAATCAGCGGAACATTTTTTACCACCTCCCGAATCGGTGGAAAAAGTGTTCGAAGTGGCTTGTCTGTGCCAAGATGGCCGCCAGCTTCCTTGGCTTCAACAATAATCGCGGCGGCTCCCAGCCTCTCGGCAAGTTTTGCAAGCGTCGGGGACGAAACAATCATGGCAATCGGCACATTATATTTTTTGCCGATTTTAAAGATATCGCGTGAAAATCCTGCACCAGTAATGATCAGGTCTACCCCGGATTCAATGGAACTCATGACCAGGTTGTAGAAATTTTTCATGGCATACATAATATTTACGGCAATAATACCATCGGTGGCTGATTTTGCTTTGCGAATATCCTCTTCGAGTTCGTCGGTCGGCAGACCGGACCCTCCAATAACCCCGATTCCTCCGCAATCAGCAACTGGGGCTGCCAGAGATGACGTGGAAACACGGATTGACATGCCACCTTGAATCAAGGGGATTGAGGCTGTCAAGCTGCCGATTTTAAGAGATGGTAATTTCATGGAAAAAAAACTCCTGTTTGCTGCTCATCCCAGATACAGTCGAATACGTGTCGTAACAGAATAATGTTTTGCCAGAAAACCTAAAAAATTATCTATTGCATTATTAAATAACGAGACCGAAGGTCGATAATGCCTGTCTTGCTGGTTTTTGTCAAGTAATGTGTCTCAGGTTTGCTCTGTCTTACACGAGAGGCGTGGAGCGCCTGCACAGATTTAGGATACCCTTAAAAATAATCAGAACAGTTGGATATGCAAGTATATGGTCGAAAGTCAAGGCCAGACGACCCCGCTTGACTTTTTGTCGCGTTTACGGTTAACTTGCATATTTTTTTAAACAAAATAATACAATTGGCCTACCAAGATTGATTGATATGGAGGAAATGGTTTGAAACTAAAGGCCTTAAATGGCTTTAAAGATATACTCCCCGATGAGACAGGCCTCTGGTGTCAGGTTGAATCAAAGGCTCGGGGCCTGCTTGAACGGTTTCATTTCTCTGAAATTCGCTTACCTGTGCTTGAAAAAACGGAATTATTTGCTCGATCGATAGGCGCAACTACCGACATTGTCGAAAAAGAAATGTACACCTTTGTTGATAAGCAGGTGACAATGCGACCTGAAGCGACTGCATCACTGATGCGGGCTTTCATTCAACACAATCTGCAGGCCCAGAAACCTATTCAACGATTGTTTACCATTGGGCCGATGTTTCGTCATGAGCGTCCGCAGCGAGGAAGACTACGCCAATTCCATCAAATGGATGTGGAAGTGCTGGGGTCTGCTAATCCGCGTATAGATGCGGAATTGATGGCCATGGGCGCTCTTCTATTTAGCGAGCTGGGTATTGCTGTGAGTCTTGAACTTAATTCTCTTGGCTGCCCTGTATGCCGGCCGTCTTACCGAAAGAGACTACTCGAATTTATACACAGCCGTCTTGATAACCTCTGTTCAGACTGTAAACGGCGGAGTACCACTAACCCGCTCAGGGTCCTTGATTGCAAGAAACCACCATGCAGGGAGCAGGTCAATGATGCGCCGTCTATTCTTGAGCATCTCTGTGCAGATTGTGATGAACATTTTGCCCGAGTGCAAAAACATCTGCTTGAGCTCAACATCGAATTTTCTCTGAATAAATTCATGGTCCGCGGGCTCGATTACTATGTCCGCACAACCTTTGAATTTGTTACCGGTGAACTGGGTGCTCAGTCGGCGGTTTGCGCCGGCGGTCGCTATGACGGACTCATCGAGGCGCTTGGCGGGGGCAAGACACCTGGAATAGGCTTTGCTCTTGGGCTCGAGCGACTTGTTCTGCTTCTTCAGCTTGGTGATGAACGTCCGGCAAAAGAGAATACCATCGATCTTTTTTTAGCAGGACTTGGTGAAGCTGCTTCTGATTATTGTTTTAAACTGATGCATGAGCTGAGAAGTTCAGGAATCCGAGCTGACATGGATCTTGACATAAAAAGCCTTAAAAGCCAGATGAAACAGGCAGATAAGGCTGGAGCTGCCCACGTACTGATCATTGGTGAGCAGGAACTTGAAGAGCATAAGGCAATTCTTCGAGACATGGCAACCAAAGAACAGCAAAGGGTAGCAATGGATGCTGCTGTGATAGGAAAGGCTGTTGAACGTGAAAGCCGGAGCATGGCCTGATTTGTTTTCGGATCAAATACACTAATCATGAAGGGGTATATCCCCCGGCGAGAGTTGAAAATATCATGGATTTAATGGGGACATTACGACGGACTCATCATTGCAATGAGCTGGGAATAGAGGATGTAGGCAAGAGAGTTACGCTCATGGGTTGGGTCCTTCGGCGACGTGATCATGGCGGCGTGATTTTTATCGATTTACGCGACAGACAGGGACTTACCCAGATTGTTTTTAATCCGGAAGTAAATCCACAGGTACATGCCGAGGCCCATCGGCTTCGCAGTGAGTGGGTCATCGCTGTGCAGGGTGTCGTTGAACCGCGGCCGGGCGATATGGCAAACCCGAAACTGGTTACCGGGGAAATTGAGGTATTGATCGATGAACTGCGAATCTTAAACATCAGCGAAACGCCACCGTTTCCGCTGGACGAAGATACTGAGGTGTCCGATAATCTTCGTCTTCAATATCGTTATCTTGATCTTCGGAAGCCTGAGATGGCTGCCAATCTTATTATGCGGCATACAGCTGTACAGGCGATACGGAATTATCTCAATGAACATTATTTCATTGATGTCGAAACACCAATGCTCACTAAGTCGACGCCCGAAGGAGCACGTGATTACCTGGTTCCAAGCAGGGTAAATGCCGGCAGGTTTTACGCCTTGCCGCAATCTCCACAGCTTTTTAAACAATTGCTGATGATAGCCGGAATGGATCGCTATTATCAAATTGTCAAGTGCTTCCGGGATGAGGACCTTCGAGCTGACAGACAGCCCGAATTCACCCAGATCGATATGGAGATGTCCTTTGCCGATGAGGAGCAGGTGATCGAAATTGTAGAGGGCATGATTTCTTCATTATTTCAGGCAACTCTTGGTCTCGATGTGTGTCCCCCTTTTACCAGGATCAGTTACGATCAGGCCTTGGGAAGGTACGGAACTGATCGGCCTGATACACGTTTTGGCATGGAATTAATTGATTTGACTGATATAGCGGCCGAATGCAATTTCAAGGTTTTCAGAGGTGCGGCAGATAGTGGTGGTACGGTACGAGCCCTCAACGCCAAAGGTTGCGGCACCTTTACCCGCAAAGAATTAGATGATTTGACCGATTTTGCCGTCCAGTTGGGTGCCAGAGGTCTTGCCTGGGTAAAAGTAAAAGATGGAGGAGAATGGCAGTCGCCTATCGCCAAGTTTTTCTCTGATCAAGAACGTTCGTCCATTGCTTCAACGCTTGATGCAGAGCCAGGAGATTTACTTTTTTTCGGGGCAGATACCTCTTCGACAGTTTATCAGGTATTGGGAGAGTTGCGCGTGGAACTTGCGCGCAGATTGAATATGCTCGATAAAAGCACATACAACTTTATTTGGGTAACTGATTTTCCTCTTCTCGAATATGATGACAAGGAAAAACGCTATCAGGCTCTCCATCACCCATTTACGGCTCCGCGGGAAGAGGACATTGACAAGTTGAGCTCGGACCCTGCTGCCGTTTACAGCCGGGCCTATGACCTCGTTCTCAATGGCACCGAGATCGGCGGCGGGTCAATACGCATACATAACCCCAAGACGCAATTGAAAGTTCTTAAAGCCTTGTCAATCTCCGAAGAAGAAGCGAATGAGAAATTCGGTTTTCTTCTTCGAGCGCTTGAATTTGGCGCACCGCCTCATGGTGGCATCGCTTTTGGTCTCGATCGCTTGTTGATGCTCATTACCGGTGGGGACTCAATCAGAAATGTCATTGCTTTTCCGAAAACACAGAAAGCAACATGCCCCCTTACCGACGCGCCTTCAAAAGTTGCCAGAAAGCAACTGACCGAGCTGCATGTGCGTCCCGATTGGAAGGAATAGCAGGTTTTGGATTATCGCTTCAAATCTCGTCTTACCAGCCATGTTCTGCCAGCTGGAATAAGAACAGATAACTGCTGGTCAGAAACAGGACGGAAAGGAAAAGAGTTGCAATCCCGGTAAGAAACAGATGGCGGTAGCGAGCTATCGCCGCAATCAATTTTCGTTTAAGAATTTTAGAGCAGGTGTGAGCCGATCTGGTTTTTATACACCAGGAAAATTCATCTGAGAGCAATGGTGCAGTGGACAATTCATGTGTTTGTCGCATGATATTTCTCCTCCATAGGTGTGTGTTAAGAGGAGTATAAAGCACCAGGGGTATCACAGAGTGAGCACCCCTTCACTTTTTTTTTACTCTTTTTGTATTTTTTTTTACCCGACTGACATATTATAGATGATGGTGAGTGAGAAGTATCGTCTCGGAATCGGCTGCACAGGATAATGACGGGGGGTGATATGAGGATACAGATCGTAGTGATTCTGATTGCTTTTTTCTATGCAGGACCTGTAGTAGGGAAAGAAATTGCCGGTGTTGCGCTTGCCGAAACGATCACGCAGAAAAATGGTACAAAATTGCTCCTCAATGGTGCCGGAGTTCGTTCGAAGTTTTTTTTCAAAGTATATATCGGAGCCCTTTACCTCGAATCTGTGAGCCAGGAAGTAACTACCGTGCTCAACAGTGACGTCGGAAAACAACTGATCATGCACTTTCTCTACAAAGAGGTCAGCAGGGACGATCTGGTTGAGGCATGGAATGTTGGGTTTAACAGTAACGGAAGTGCAGACCAACTCGCAAAGCTGTCCTCACAGATTAATGCCTTTAATGATATGTTTGAAACGGTTAAATCAGGGGATCGGATCATTCTTGACTACACTCCAGCAGGAGGTACCTCAGTTTTTATAGGCGAGGAGCTCAAGGGTGTTATTGAAGGTAAGGCCTTTAATGATCTACTTCTCTCCATCTGGCTTGGGAAGTCACCTGTTGATGAAGATTTACGAGATGATCTTCTCGGCAAATAAGAACTAGCATATCCTCTATAGCAAAGAAAAAATCAGTCAACATTGCAGCCAACAGAGCTAAACCAGATGAGCAGTGGGTGCTCAGAGCTCCGGCGCGCCTTTTGGTATCAGGCAGGCGAAAACCAGGTCGTCATCACTGCTGTTGCGAAACTGGTGTTCTTCATTTCCAGGTATGAAAATTACCGAGCCTGCGCAGATATCAACCCATTCTCCCGTTTGAAAAACCTGCCCGGAACCGGCATGAATGAGGATTTCGTGCTCCCATTCGTGTGCATGGCGCGGGGTAAATCCGCCTGGGGCTATAGTGAACAATCGCATAGAGAAATTTGGGGCACCGTCTTCTTTGCCGATGGCAATTCTTCCCGTGACGCCTTTGACGATATCTCCATCAAAGTGTTGAGATGCTATATCTGAATAATGAGAAACGACTTTCATGATTTTATATCCTCCCTAAAATTGGACATCGCCTAAATTTTCAATACACAATAACCGCGAGAACGTGAATTTTCCAGTGTTCGCTACAAATTTTGTGGTAAAAAACGGTGTTTTCGGTTCATTGCCAAACCGTTTGAACACGTCAGCGGGCAGTCCTTCCACTGGCTT
>JABDPQ010000480.1 GCA_013042695.1 Desulfobacterales bacterium
CGCTTGTCCTTATCCGATCCGTCCGTCTTAGCCGTCACGGGCCGGGACTGTAAAAGATATATGGAATCTCCTGCCACTGTCCACTCAACATCCTGAGCTGCGTCAAACTCATTTTCAAGCGATATGCCCAAATCGGCAACTTCTTTTATCTGTCGATCGGTGAGTGGCGGTACAGCGACCTTTTCCTTTTCGAGCTTTTCCCTTTTCAAACCCGAATGTAATGCCCTTATAAATTGGAATTCGCGACTCTGAGGAGGTGTATGACGTATCTGGTCACTATTTTCTCTGTTGATGACCCAGCGATCCGGTTCAATGTCACCATCGATCAATCCCTGGTTGAGGCCATAGGCTGCTTCAATAATCATCTCACTCTTATCATTCGGACTTCTGCTGAAGACAATTCCTGATGAATCCCCCTCGACCAACTCCTGAATAACCACAGCCATCGTGCTGCTGCCGACATCAAGACCAAGTTCCTGACGGTACAGCAAAGCCCGATCCGACCAGAGTGATGACCAGACATTCTTAACTGCAGCGAGAATCGCCTCCTCGCCGCTCACATTGACGTATGATTCATGCAAACCAGCAAATGAACCGGCTGCACGATCTTCATCAGGTGCAGATGAACGAATCACCAGTCGTTTATTATCAGATCTTTCAGCAACCGCTTGCAGAATTTCGTCGCACAGATCATCAGGCATGGTGGTTTTTTGAAAAAGATTATGGATTCTCAGAGCAGTATCCCAGATTTCCTCCCACCGCATATCATTGAATACCTTGCGATTCAGTTCGAGATTAATTTTTTCGCGGAGCCCACTTTGCTGAACAAAACGTTCGTAGGCATCGGTGGTCACAACAAATACATCAGGAACTGAAAATCCTGATGAAAACAAATGAAAAAGCGCTGCACCCTTTCCGCCAAGAAGCGAAATATCGGGTTGAGTGGCGCTCTTAGGGAAAGAGATCCATTTCATCGGTGAGATGTAATTCCATTACATGTTGAAAACGATTGACGAGCAGATAGTGGCGTATGATAATTTTCAGAAATACTGTTGTAGGTGCAGCAAGAAATGTCTCCAGATAAGGATGGCGCGCCAGATAGCATGATTGATACGTTTCCCGCTCCGAATCACTCACCTCCTCGACACTGCCTAAAACGGTAACAGCGCAGGCTGCATGAAAATCGGCGTCTTCATTTGATCGATTATCGATAAGTAATGATACCCGGGGATCTGCCGATATATTTAGATGTTTACGGGTAACCTTGCTCGTTGCCACCAAAATCGTACCCAGATCGTCTGCATGGGCAAAAGCCATTAGGCTCGCGTAGGGTTGTCCTCCTCGCTGTGTAGAGAGAACAGCAAGAGACTGAGAGTCTAGCAGGCTGATGATTTGTTTCCGTATTTGCTCTTCTACTTGTCTCATCAAGCGGCCTTTAGCATTAGCGTTATCAGTTGTTTACACACGTTTCATGGCAAAATTGGTGATTATACCACAAGCACTTTGGCACGACACTGTTTGCTAGTCATGATCTACATAAATGAGACTATCAACGGCGAAGCCAAGATCTTTCGCCCGAGCTACCAGGCGCGTTTTCACTCCATTTTCCATTTCAGGCGTCCTGGCAAGCAGCCAGAGATAATCTTTATTGGGACCGCTGATAAGAGCATACCGATAGGTCTCTTTATCCAGCTCTACAATGATATAAGAGCCGTAAAACGGTCCGAAAAAACTAACTTTGAGATAACCCAGATCTTCAGATTCAACAAAGCGAGCTTTTCCTTCAGCAGATTTCCATTTGCCCTTCTGCCCAGAAAAACCTTTATTCACCACTTTGACCGTGCCATCATCGTTAAGGCTGTACTCTGCTGTCACTTTCGACAAGCCTCGTTCAAACGAGTGGTCCAGGCGAGCTATCTCATACCAGCTTCCAAGAAAACGATCTAAGCTGAAGTCTTGTACTGGCCGGACCCCTTCCGGAAGGCCGGTACATCCCCCCAGAAGAAGGTATATAAGCATAGACAGCTTTTTCATAAGCAGTCATACAATTAAGATGTTGAACTTGTAATTTTTTTTCAACTACTACTCTAATACATTTCATCTATTAGCAAGAGAAAATATTATGATTACCACAAATCTCAATTAATCCAAGAAACGAGGTGATGAGTAATGACAGAAGTTGTCATAGACCCATTAGGGCTGTGAAAAAGGTTCGGCAACTGGAATCAGTGCTTTTCACATCTTCCTATTGTATCTGACCGGTAATGCCGATTTCCATGGAATTGTGCAGCCAGATATGATTGAGGCAGCAGAAAAGACGCGGTATCAGCTAAAACATTTTAGCAGCAATAAGGTTGTAGTTAGCAAATCTTCTCTCAACTGATTAGTATGTAGCAAGATTTTTCATCCTCTGCTGGCTTTTGTTTAGAAGTATTGACAATTGTTTTTGCAAGGTGGCGACAGAAGTTTACCTTTGCAGCCTGAGCGAACAGCGCCAGCATAAAGCATAGAAATGAAATCGATGACGAGGAGGTACTCCATGCCCGCTATGCAAAATATAGATCTGAAGAACTTTAGTGAGCTCGACGTATTAGATGAGCTATCCAAATCTCACCCTTTGGCAGCCTTCTGGCAGGAAAGACGGTCAGCGCTGGTTTTTGTGCGCCATTTCGGTTGACTCTTTTGTCGTCAGCAGGTTGCTGAACTGGCAGAAAAGCAGACATTGTTTGAATCTGTTAACGCTGATTTGGTGGTCATCGGTAATGGCCAGCCCAAAAACATCCAAGAAATTCGCCAAGCTACTCATTTTACAGGTAAAATCTTTACCGACCCTAGCCTGGAGAGTTTCAAAGCCCTAGGTTTTAGCAGAGAGATTTCAGGAATTCTTGCTCCAAGCGCTTTGGTGGATGCCTTTAAGGCATTCAAAGATGGTCATCGACCGTCTGCTTTGAAAGGAGATGCGCTTCAACTCGGCGGTGCTGTTGTTGTCGGCCCGGGACCGAAACTCTATTATTATTTTCAAGCCCGCAAGGCAGGGGAACATCCCGCTGTGCAAGACATTATCGAAGGATGCCGGTCAGATAAAGCGCTTGAAGAGGCCATCTAGTTGCTGATGAAAGAAGGCAATCGCAATGAGCGAGTTGATCATAAGTCTTCTTGGCGTAATCATCTCAATTTCCTGTCTGTTGATAACTTTGCCTATATGACATTTTTCCGAGTTGTGATAACTTGATTATCCCGCTGATAACTAAATTTATAAAGGAAAATGGCCTTGGAATTTCCAAACCTGCTCCAGGAAAAAGAAAAACTGATTGATGACTTTTCGAATGAGGAAGAGATTGCAACAGACAAGATACGCGTTATCGCCTCTCCCTATCGCATCTGCCCGCTCGGGGCTCACATTGACCACCAGGGTGGGCCGGTACTTGGCATGACAATCAATGCCTGTACCCTGATGGCTTTTTATCCAAATTCAGACAGCACCATGAAGCTGCGCAGTAAAAATTACCCTGGAAAAGTCACATTTGATGTTCGGGCGATTCCTGAATCCACCGGCAGCTTCTGGGGTGTTTATCCGAGGGCGGCTGCTATGGCATTGCAGGAATCCTATGATATTAAAAGAGGGGTGACCGGTATATTAGACGGCATGCTGCCCGGTTGCGGCCTCAGTTCATCGGCATCAGTCCTACTGGCCTACCTGCACGCCTTTGCTGAAGTAAATTCCTTGAATCTTAATCCATGGGACTATGTTCACCTGACCTGCAGGGCTGAACAAAAATATATCGGTCTCAATAATGGCATTCTTGACCAGGCCAGCATCATTTTTGGTCGCCGGGGCTACCTTCTGCACATTGACACCAAAGAAGAAAAAGTGAGGCATCTTCCCGACCGTTTGGGCGAGGATCATTATCGGATAATCGTTGCCTATTCCGGGTATTCACGTGAACTGACCACCTCTGGATATAACTCTCGGGTTGATGAGTGTAAATTAGCGGCAAAGCAGCTTTCCCAGCTTGCAGATTGCGGGCCGGCAAAAATCCTATCTGATATTAATCTAGAAGATTATCATCGTTATAACGAAAACCTGGAGGCACATATCGGCAGACGGGCAAAACATTTTTTTCATGAGTCCCAAAGAGTGCTGCTCGGCATCGAAGCCTGGAAAAACGGTGCCATTGAAACCTTCGGGCATCTGATGAATGAGTCCTGCATGAGTTCCATTGAACAGTATGAAAGCGGCATTCAGGCCATTTGCGATCTTCAGCAGGTTGTCAGCTCTGCTGAGGGAGTTCTCGGTTCACGCTTTATGGGCGGAGGATTTGGCGGCTGCGTCGTTGGCTTTGTTAAACCGTCACAGGCAGCTGTTGCGGCAGAAGATATCAAAATTTCCTACCAGAAACTGCATCCGGAAGTTGCTGGCCAGGCAGCTGTATATCTGGCCCAATCCGATGATGGGGTAAGATTTATATGAAGGTTGTCATCCTCTGCGCTGGTTATGCCACCCGAATGTACCCACTGACAAAAAATTTCCCCAAGCCGCTGCTCAAAATTGCTGACAGGCCAGTGCTTGATTATCTCATCGACCAAATTATTGACTTACCCTTAATTGAGTCTATTCATATTGTCAGCAATGCTCGGTTTTACGATCACTTCGTACATTGGCAGAGTGATCATGACAAGCGCGGCACCTTTGGCAAGATAACCGTAAGGCTTCATAGTGATGGAAGCACGGAGAACACTAATCGGCTGGGAGCTATTGCAGATCTGCAGCTTGCCCTGAAGAGTTTCGACACTCCAGGCAGGGTATTAGTTTCCGGTGGAGATAATATCTACCGATTCCCACTGAAACCATTGTGGGAGACTTTTCTGCAAAACAAACATCATTACGTCGTCGGTATTGCTGAAAAAAAGGAAGAAAACCTAAAAAACACCGGAATATTAGAATTCAACGAAAGCGGCCGTGTCCTCAGACTGCACGAAAAACCTGACCAGCCGATCTCCAACTGGATTTGTCCCCCTCTCTATTTTTTCCAGCCATCTGTCTGGCCACAACTAGATAACTTCCTGGCAACATCAGGCAACGGTGACGCTCCAGGATATTTTATCGATTATTTATGCCAACATGAGCCTGTAGAAGCCTATCAGCTCAATTCATCACGCCTCGATATCGGCAGTCTGGAAGCATATCTCCAGGCTGACCAACAGATGCGCCAAGAGCTCGTCTGATAGTAATTTCGGTGACTGAATTATACAGCCACAACACCTGTTTAATTGGTTTATGGATAGAATCTATCGCAGTATGTTTGGTTCAATTACTTGCTAGGCGCGGCCAGGCATTATAACTATTAAAGACTTAATTTGGCCGTTTCTGCAGCAATCAGCCCAGCATTTCTCGTGGAAGCGTAATAGCGATTGAGCGTTTTGCAAGTGGCTCGATTATTTATTCAACTGACTGAGTTGCTCTTGAGTTAACTCTTTTTTTAATCTTGTTTTGATGCGTGTATAACCATAAACAGCCTTCCCGTCTTCGTAACGAACTTCTTGCGTCAGATATCCTTGCCTATCATACCTCTTTTCAACGCCATGTTTTTTGCCATAGACATATGACGCTTCAGCTAAAATTTTACCCGTTTCGTAATATGCCTTAAAGGCTCCATCTTCTT
Source organism: Desulfobacterales bacterium (assembly GCA_013042695.1). Classification (GTDB taxonomy): domain Bacteria; phylum Desulfobacterota; class Desulfobulbia; order Desulfobulbales; family Desulfocapsaceae; genus JABDPQ01. The sequence continues at coordinate 5,664 of JABDPQ010000480.1, forward strand.
TACCATCGACATAAGAAGTCTCATATTTCAACTCGCCAGATTCATAATATTCCCTTGCAATACCAGTAAGTTTTTCATCCACAAAGGGCATTTCATATTTTAGATAGCCAGATTCAAAATAGTATTTTTCAACTCCATTTCTCTCACCATTCTTAATGGGTGATTCTCTTTCGAGAACACCAGATTCATAATATTTCTTTTGGATACCGTTCTCTTCTGGGGCTTCAAGTTGAAGTCTGCCAGATTGATAATAAACCTTTTGGGTGCCAATTCTCTTGCCATCTTTGTAACGAATCTCAGATTGAAGATTACCAGATTCATAGTACATCCTGGCAATTCCGTTCTTTTTGCCGTCCTTATAGGGTATCTCCACTTCTAATTGGCCTGAATCATAATATTTTTGTCGTAATTCCTGGGAAGCACAGGCGACACGAGAGAACCCAATGAAAAAAGCCAAAATAACCACACAACAAATAGTATTTCTCATCATATTCATGTTATGCCCCTTATATCCATGCAGCTTAATTATCTCTACCTTATAGAGTAAACACCTGCTCAAAAAGTAATTTACCTATCAGCCTCACGTCAGATTTTATCAATTTATGAAGCAATATAGTATCAATATATCAAGGCCGATCAGTGAAAATGCCCATAAAAAAAGCATAAATGACTGATATCGATTGCTTAACTGGAGATAGCGTCTTGTGTATTAAGATCGAACTTCAGATTCTTTTATTGGCGAGCCTTTTGCAAAATGATGATTTTCGTTCAAAGTCAAGGCCTGCCAAAAATTTTTACCGCAGGCATATAATTGATATTCCAAGGATAAAAATTTAAGTATAACATAGAGGTTGAACGAAAAGGGCGTTTTGCAAGTGGCTCTGGCAATTTAAAAGGTCCCTGAGTCAGGATATTCCATTTACAACACGAGTGAGGACGAAAGAAGACCATTTATCGCATAGTAATCGCTTGTTCCCCACAAAGGAGCCTCTGAAAGAGGTTTACAAATCAATTTAAGCCGATAGGTAAAGATTAATGTTCTTGCCGTTCGTTTTTTTGTGATGGAGTATTGGAAGATAGTGGTCCACGATACTTCTTTCGAAGAAACCGGATAAAGTCTCTTTTAGTGTAATAGTCACCATGTTTTTGGAGAAATTGCTGCACGACTCTGCGCTTCTCAGATTCATTGGTAATGTTCCAGACACTAAGCACAGGATCAAATTTCCGTGTTTCCATAAGTACCTCCAATAAAAGATCTGCTAAAGAAAAAACAACCAGTAATACTACAGAGCCCACGAATTGGGTAAAGCCTAGATAGAAATCATCAGGGAAGACCTATAGTTTAATTAACTTTTTATTAGTTGGCAATACCACAAAAGGATAAAACGATCTGCTGTATTGGTACCGAACAATTGGCTGCGTAGAAAAAAATATATAATTATCAGTTTTTTATGGGCCAACAAACCACTGTATTTCATCATAAATCTATAGGATGGCCAGTGCAATTGTCCTGGTACAATTGAAATAAAGTGAGACTCAGGCAGGAGACGGGATCCTTCTGCCCTTCATGCCGAAGGTAGTGATGGACGATTACGAACCAAGATATCAAGATGGCGAGCCAGAAAAGACAATTCACCTGCCTCAACCTGCTTATGTCTTTTTCTGACCCAGCTGGCCAAACCGCGGAACGGACGTTTTTCTTTCCAAAGCTCCCGTTCCACCGTTTCAATAATTGCCTGCAAAAAAAAAGCCTCCTCCTTAGAATAGAGACGGGCTTTGGGGTAAATAACCCAGTCAGAACTACCGGCGGCCAGAAGCTCCAGGCCAGGCCGCTGCAAAAACGTTAGCAGTCTTCTGCCGGTATGACTGGCCCCGCTGAGCCGCTCCTCCATGGAAGCATGGTAGCGTCTGATAATCTCCTCATCTCCATCACATGCAGGCAGAAAGAGGGTCTCACCGTCAAAGTTACAGGTAAAATAGGCCAGACCGTTATTTTTAAGCCGTGAAAAAAGTTGCGGCAGCACTACCTGGAAGTCGACCAGATCAAGCACGGCATGAGCAATAATAAGATGAAACGAACCCAACGAATCGGATCTATCGACAAACTCCTCAACACTGGCAAGATCGAGTATCAATGATACATCAGCCTTAGCTGTGCTCAGCCGACCGTGCTGTTGTGAGGACCATGACAGAGAATAGTGCCGTTTCTCCGCCCACTGCGAAAGGTATTTAGAGGCCGCCACCAGTTGGTCTGGGTCGCTATCGGTAGCCACATAGGTAGCGGACCTTTTCAGCAGCTCCCTGTCTATAATTCGTTCAAACATCGTACCGATGCCAGCGCCTATCTCGAGAATATTTACAGGTTCATTGCCCGCAGTCTGTGAGAGGGCCTGGCGCAGCGTCCCCCAGACGTGATGATTGAGAGCCCGGTCATCAATGCTTTTCTTGGCAGCAAGATATCCAGGATGAAAGCTGTTTCCTGTTTCACCTCCGATAGCCCGATGAGCGCGACCGCTACTGAAATCATCTTTGGACATCGGAATCTCCTCGTCCTGTAGTTCGTGCATTTTTGACTGCAGTGGTATTTTTTTTCTGATTGTCCAATCTTTTCATATTCTGCAAAAACTCGTCGATGGCTACAGTGCTGTCTTGCCAATTTGAACGGTTAAGGCAGGTGGCACGGGCGGCAAGCGCTAACTGCTTCAGTTCCTCTCTATCTCCATGAAGCTTTACAAGCAGGGGCCTGAGTCCGCCAAGATCATCAGGGGCTAAGAGGAAACCGTTTATCCCCTGGCTGATGGTCTCAAATGCTGCACCATCTCTACAACCGATGGCCGGCAAGCCAAAAGCCATAGCCTCTAAAATGGCTATACCAAATCCCTCATAAGCATATGGCATACAGAAAATATGACTTGTGCGCAAAATCTCCACTAGTCTGTCATCCTCAAGTGGACCCAGGAAGCGGACTGAATCTGACAGACCAAGTTGCTTGACGAGTTGCTGCGCCCTGGCCGCATGTATGGAATCGAATTCGAGTCCCCCAACGATAGAGAGATGCCAAACATCACGCTCGACCTCGGCCAATGCCCTGAGCAATGGCAGCAAACCCTTTCGAGGAATCACATTGCCCAGGAAAAGCAGTTCCAATGCTCCGGACCGCTGGGCTCGTTTGCCAATGAATTCCTCAGACAGAGGACTTCCGAAGCGGTCTCCGGCCGGATAGACGATCACCTGAGGCCGCTCGTGGTCAACCAGCGATGCAACGGTCCGCTGGGTGGACTGAGAGTTGTAGATAAAACCATCAACCGAAGCCAAATACCATCGTTCAACCACGGACAAAAGCATATTATGCCACCGATGACGCGGTTCTTTACAAAGAGCATGATGAACGAGCGCTACCAACAGAGGACCTGCTTGTCGGCGAAGACGTTTGTTCACAAAAAAAAGCGACGGATGACAAAGTTCATCCTCAATGATGATATCGAACTTTCCGGCAAGCAGTCGCCGATATAACCCAGATGAGAAGCCAAGCAACAGTCGTCTGAGATATGAGCCGGATTCTAAGCTGATTACTTCAACCTCATGGCCACGCTTTATAAGCCCTTCGACCATTATCCGGTCATAGAGGTAGCCCCCTGTTAAGGTATTGAGATTGCCGTAGATGATGAGACCGATGCGCATCAGAGGGTTGCGCGGTAAGAGGTCCAGGCAATATCATCCTCCCAGATGGTAACGGCAAGTCCAACCAGAGGGAATCGAGCAAGCCGTTTAGTAAAGGCGTTATGAATGATTGTTGCCAGTTGTTCAATGCTCGGATTGAGGCCTTCAAAAACATCGAGCCTGTTCAAGGTCTTGCCCTGGTAGTCTGCAGTGACCTCATCCATTATATGTTCGACCTCGACAATATCTACCAAAAAGCCGTTACGGTCCAATTCCCTCGCCTCCAGAATGAGTTCCATCCGGTAGTGATGGAGATGCTCGATATTCTCTTCCCCCCAGTCCCCGCCGATAAGGTAATGGTGGGCACTGAAACTGCGACTGACTCCAAGGCTATACATAATTTCTACTCCTCATTTTCTCTTAGCGACTATCTGCAGGCTGGTGATCGAAGATGACCTGAATCGTCTCTCCCGGGCTGCGGTCAATCAATGCATAGGCAAGAGGTGCATCAGCAAGAGAGAATCGATGCGTAATCAAACCGGACGGGCGAACCTGTCGCAGCATCTCCCATGCCAGATGCAATCGCCGACTTTTCTGCCATCGGCCCGTGAGCTCAGGGGCCAGGCTGCTTACCTGGGAACTGACAAGCGAAACTCGGCCGCGATGAAAGAAAGAGCCCAGGTCCAGGTCAACCTTTTTGACACCGTACCAGGAGCCGATTACCACGCGGCCACTATAGCGCGTAAGCGAAATCGCAGTGGACAGTCCTTTTGGGTTCCCCGAGAGTTCGTAAACCAGATCCGCCTCGCCGCCTTGGCCCGGGACACCACCCAACGCAGTAAAAAATTCAGGATCATTCGCATCAAAACACTTCAGGGCGCCAAGATCTCTGGATGCCTCGCGCCGCAATGGGTGAGCGTCAAGGGTTGAAAGCACTGCCAGCGGAAAACGGCAGAGCAGAGCGGCGGTGAGAAGTCCGATAATTCCCTGACCGACAACGATGACCTTTTCGCCAATCAGTGGAGAACCATCCAGCACAAGATTGACTGCAGTCTCCATGCTGGGAAGAAAGAGGGCGGTTTCATCATCCAGATCATCGGGTATCACCTGAAGGATTGCAGGATTACTACAAAAAAGATCCTGGTGTGGGTGAAAGGCGAATACCCGGCGGCCAAGCCAATCGCCTGATACAGCCGCTCCTGCAGCGATCACCTGTCCAACCGTACAATAGCCGTAAGACAAGGGATAGTTAAATGATCCTGAGAGTGCATCAATGACGCTATCTGTTGAGACATTGGCTGGCCACTGGCCCCGGTACACCAACATCTCCGTCCCGGGGCTAATCGCAGAATAGACTGTTTGCACCAGCACTTGATCAGCAGCAGGTTGCGGCGCCGGTCCAACTCTAATAACAACCTTTCCCGGCTCTGAAAATTCCAGACAATGGGACTTCATAGTTCCTGCCATTGCGGCTGAGCCCAGAGGATTAAGTCTGGACCGCAGAATTGGTAAGTAACCTGATGAAGACGCAGGAGGGAACAGTTGCACGCTGCAGGCCGATCCAATACCGCAAGGCCTCCCACCAGGTTGGGGGTAATAGTAATAATCAACTTATCCACCAATCGTGTCTCAATGAAGCTGGTGATAACCTGGCTGCCGCCTTCAACCATGATACTCCTGATGCCTCTCTGACCGAGCAGATGAAGCAGATTCGGCAGATCGACCTTATCTGATTTCTCACCTTGACAGCGGATGACCTTTACCCCCTGCTTTTCAACTTCGTCAACCCTTTTAGGATCATTCTTTTCAGTACACGCCAACCAGCAACTGTGGTCGGTGCGTTCAAGAAGACGGGCTCGTTCGGGGAAGCGCAGATTACTGTCAAGAACAATGGGCTGGGGGCTTTTTCCTTCAATGTGACGAACAGTCAGCCGGGGATCATCGACGAGCAGCGTGTTGATGCCGATGATGACCGCATCCGAGGCCGCTCGAATGCGGTGAGTCAAGACCATTGATTGATGGCTGCTCAACCGAAGCTGTTGACGATTCCTGGCGGCAATGCTGCCGTCTACACTCTGAGCATAGGAAACAGTGACCAGTGGCCGATGATAGCGTTGCAGAAATTCCTCTGACAGCAACGGTAATCTTTCGAACCATTCTTCCTGCTGGAAACTGAGGTTATCGCTGGTGGTCGCGTTGGTATTCACCTCACGGCAGAGCATGGTGCCCTGAGACTGGTCCTCATTCATGGCTATCCCTCTGTCGGTATTAATGACCAAGCAATGTCAGTGCTGCTCACTTGCGCGCATGCGGTTTCAGCACGCGTACAATCAGTGTTTCTATACGTTTTCTTATTAATAAATCGGGTGCTTAGCTTTGCCACTACCCCCTCTCATTGCATGTCATCGATGATACTGACCTTCCTTTGACAAGTCAAATACTTCGTAGTCAGCCCCAACCCGGCAAGGCTGAATAGCAGGTCGCGCAACCGAATTATAATAAGCAGGCCGAGCCCAAGCCCACTTCCCAGGCCGAGCGAGGCAGTTACCCAAGGCAGTGCAGATTCAAGCACACCGATGCCGGCCGGAAAGGGCGTAAAAAAGGCCAGACGTGCAACCACGACAACTGCAGTCATTTGCCAAAACGATAAGGAAACACCGAGAAAGAAAGACATCAGCCAAAACTCGGCAAAGATGGCAATCCAGTGACTAAGGGAGAGAAGATTGATAAGAATAAATTGGTAGCGGTGACTATAAAAGAGGGCTTCCGCCATGGATTCACTCGTAACAAGAGTATCCATAAATGATCCGGTACGGCTTGATATCTGGTTAACATACTTACCATACAACCTGCTGATCAGTAAAACAGACCGAGAAAATGGTCTTTTGCCGGTAAAAAGAGCTAAAAGGATTAAAGAGAATAGTGCGAGCGTGCCAATTACTATGGAAAGCTGCTGTCCCCTGTAAAAAGGATTGATTTCGGCAAAAGCAAGATTGACCAGACAGAGGGCCAGCACGACAAAGCTCGCCAGAAGTTCCAGTAGCCGGTCCACGGCCACTGACGCCGTGGCAGCTGAGACAGATATCTTTTGCCGCTGGTGCAAAAGATAGACTGATAAAGGTTCTCCTCCGAAATGCGGACCGGGAGTGAGATAACTGATGGCATTGGCGGCAGTACGATAAGCACAAACAGAGAGCAAACTGACCGGCGTACCCAGGGTCTTTAAGAGAAGCCACCATCTGGCAGTCATCACGGGCAGCATAAGCAGGTTTATGGCCACAATACTGAGGATGGCCAGGGTGTCGATCCCGGAAAAAAGTTTCAAGACCTCGTCCCAAGCAACTCCCCGCAGGGCATACCATGCCATAACCAAGCCAAGCACTCCAAGCAGCCAACGCCATCTCTTCTGAATTTTCCGCCATAAAGATGATACGTTTTTTGAGTTTTGCTTAGTTGACTTCATCGGCATGATCATGGCGTCTGACAGCACTTTCCTGGTTCATTTATATTGCTGCGGTAGAGTATATTTTCTTCCGGTGCCCAAACGGACATACTACCGCTGCCAATCAACATCAGGGCTGCGGCAACGCCGAAGATTACCTGTGATGTTAAAGATATCCCAAATGGTGAGTGGTTGCTTCCAAGCAGTAGAACCAGCAAAAGACTCGCACTTCGCCCCATGAAGCCGAAGGCTGCAAGCAGGCAGCAAAAGCTGTGGGCAAGCTGCCAGGACAGGTGTGTTTGATAAACGGGATAGGTATTGAGCGTCATGATTCCACCTGCTGCAATAGCCAGACGAAGCAGCAGTGCCAACATCTTCATCGCTATGGCCCCTGCCCAATGATCCAGTCTTGATTG
>JABDPQ010000486.1 GCA_013042695.1 Desulfobacterales bacterium
ATGAGAGACCTTGAAAATCGGATAATCATGTTCAAGGGAGTTATACCCGTAGTGATCACCAAACGGTCCTTCGGGATGTCTTGCATGTGGAGGAACTTCACCTTTGATGGCAAACTCTACATTGGCAACCATTCGGTGTCCTCCTCGGGGATCAGTTGTCATCGGCAGTTTTTTGCCAAGAATAAGCGAGCTCAGCATCAGTTCGGGAATGTCTTCAGGCAGCGGAGCGATTGCCGATAGCATCAGAGCAGGTGGTCCGCCAATATAAAGCGTTAGAGGAAGAGGGCGGTTTTGTTTTTCGGCTTCAAAATAGTGGTAACCACCCCCTTTATGGATCTGCCAGTGGATGCCGGCAGTGGTCTCGTCATGACGCTGAATTCGGTACATGCCGAGATTGTGTCCTTTGCCATCGGGATGTTCCGTATAGACAAGCGGCAGAGTGACAAAAGGGCCGCCATCACTATGCCAGGAGGTCAGCAGCGGAAGACGACTCAGTTGAGGGGGTGACTGGCAATTTTCAAGAATGGGAGCTGATTTGACATTTTTAAGCCCAATTCGAGCGGCATCGAAAAACAATTTGCGGTTTTGCCACAGTTTCGATGGTGTTGGAGGCATGATTGTTTCTGCAAGATTAACGATGTCGCGAACAAATTGTTGTGGTTTTGTGCCAAAGGCAAGGTCGAGTCGTTTTGCGGTTCCAAATAAATTCGTTACAACCGGAAAAGACGAGTCTTTAACCTGAGTAAATAATAGCGCCGGTCCTTGTTGCTGGATCACCCGTCGATGGATTTCTGCTATTTCCAGGAAAGGATCAACTTCTTCATCTATTGCGAGAAGTTCACCTTCAGCAGTCAGGAGGTCGAGGTAACTTTGTAAGTCATGGAGCGTTTTTGTTTCCATCTTTGTCTGGTTTTTATTCGGTTTCGTCGTGATGGTGATCGTCACGCAGGAAAACCCGATGGTATTCCTGCTTGCTTAAGTGCTTTTGCATGAGACCGGTAATCATATCAACCAATACTTCAATTTCTTCACTTGATAATCGTTCAGACAGCAGCTCGGCACACCCTTTTCTGCCAAGGAGCTGCAGATATACAGCAAGTGATGTCGTATCCAACTCAGCACTCAGACCAAAACAGATATTACCTGAATCAAGTTTCATAGATGATCACCAGACACTCAGAGGGGTTCTAAAAAGTGCCAATGAACCTTTCGGGTTCGAGGCCCATCATATTCGCAAAAAAAGATTTTCTGCCATGTACCCAGCTGCAAGCGGCCTTCGTCCAAGGCAATAGTGAGCGATGAACCGGTCAAGGTAGCCATGATATGAGCAGGAGAATTACCTTCCATATGTTTGAACGGATAATTCAGGGGTACAATCTCTTTGAGCCCGGCAATGATATCCGAGCGGACATCCGGGTCAGCTCCTTCATTGATTGTCAGTCCGGCAGTTGTATGAGGATTGAAGAGAAAACATATACCGCTGGAAGCCTTGCTTTCATTCAGTACCTTGACCAGAAGAGTGGTAATGTCGACAAGCTCCATATTCCTCGACGTTTTAACGGTGAAAGAACCTCTTTGCATGTTTACCTCTTGTTTTCTGATTTCTGATGGTAGAATTTTAAAAACATCATTTTGATAGACCTTGTAACTATAGTAACTGAGGAAATTTTTTCTGCATTTTTAATGAGCTTTGAGAATGTAGCGGTTGCTTATTATCAAAAGAGCCTTTTGCAAAATGATGATTTTCGTTCAAAGTCAAACCATGCGAAAAATTTTGCCGCAGGCATATAATTGATATTCCGAGGATAAAATTTTAAGCATAACGGAGTGGTTGAACGAAAAGGGCGTTTTGCAAGTGGCTCAAAAATCAGAAGCTATGAGCACGACTATCTGACGTAAGGCTTCGCTTGATGTCTTGATTGATAACATCTCTTCTGATATAACGAGTGCCGATTCCAGAGCTTCATTAACAGGAACTGCAGCAGCGATCCCATGCAGCGAAAAGACGGCCCACCACGTAATCGCTTAGGCATTACTTGACAGAAGCCAGATTGTTACCGATATTCTGAGGTAGTTTAAAAAGCCATGAGCTTTAAGCCCATAGCTATTAGCGATTAGCCGTCAGCCATTAGCTGAAAACTGGAAAAGAAAAAATAAATTAAAAGAGATATCTTAAATAAACGAAAATACGAATTATATTGCATATTAGTCAAGTTATATAATTCTTTTAACAGCTAACAGCTAACAGCTAACAGCTAACAGCTAACAGCTAACAGCTAACAGCTAACAGCTAACAGCTAACAGCTAAAAAACCCCCATGTCACTATCAACAAAGACAATCACCTCTGTTTGGATGTTTACCAGGGAATATGGTGGGCTTGCAGGAGCCGGAGGCGTCAAGGATGTGGCGTCTCAGTTATCACGGGTGCTTGCTCGCTGGAATGGCCGCAAGGTGCATGTCGTGCTTCCCCTATATGGTTTCATGAATCCTCAGGATCTGGGTTTTCAGCGTTTAGCTGATCCCTTATTTCAAGATCGGCATGTAGAATTCGATGTTGCTATGAATTATGCCGCGCTTGAACGAAACGAACGGGTGCGGGTCTGGCACGCAAGCATTGACAAAGTCAACGTCTATCTTCTTGAGGCTGAACGGTTTCAGGAAAAGAATGGTGTTTATACCTATACGCGTGAGGAGTATCAGCGAGAGTCCTGGAAAATACAGGGAAGCGGTCATTTTGACTTTTTTGCCATGAACATTCTTCTGCAAAAAGCTGGTCTTGACTTAATCATGACCCTTGGAGAAAGACCCCAGATCATTCATTGCCACGACGGGCACACTGCGGTGATACCGGCGATGATGCGTGAATGTCCTGGTTATCGCAATTATTTCAGGGGTACTGCTGCAGTTGTCACGATTCATAACGGTGGGGTGGGATATCATCAGGAAGTATCTGATCTCGTATTTGTGCAGGCGGTAACTGGTCTGCCGGCACATGTCGTGGCCGCATCATGCATTGACCATAGTTTTGATCCCTTTATTGCAGCAGGCAGATACGCTGCCATGAGCACCGTGAGTGAAAATTACGCCAAAGAGCTGCAGGAGACCGATGACGACTACCTTACCGGCTGGCTTGGACATCGTCT
>JABDPQ010000488.1 GCA_013042695.1 Desulfobacterales bacterium
GCATGTAAAGCATATCTCCCATCCCCAGGAGATGTTCTGCACCGGAAGTATCAATAATCGTTCTGGAATCGACTTTTGAGGACACCTTGAAGGCTATTCTCGTCGGGAAGTTTGCTTTTATGAGACCGGTCAAAACATCTACCGAGGGACGCTGGGTTGCAAGAATCAAATGAATGCCGGCAGCTCGAGCCATCTGCGCCAGCCGCGCAATGGCAGCCTCAACATCTTTTGAAGCAACCATCATCAGATCGGCAAGCTCATCCACGATGATGACAATATACGGCAGTTTCTCCTCGGTTACTTCATTGTAAGAATCAAAGCTTTTTACTCGTGCATCTTCAAGCAGCCGATAACGACGCTCCATCTCCCGCACACCCCACATCAATGCCCTGCTGGCGAGCTTTGGTTCCACGACCAGAGGATGGAGCAGATGGGGAATACCTTCATAGCCGGATAATTCAATACGCTTTGGATCTACCATCAGAAAACGGACGTCATCGGGCGTTGCGTTGAAAAGAATCGAGGCAATAATTGAATTTATGGCAACGCTCTTGCCGGCGCCAGTTGCACCAGCGATCAGCAGATGCGGCATCCTGGCTAAATCGGCAATTGACGGATTTCCAACGACATCAAGACCTAATACAATACCAAGGCGATTCTTATGAGTGCGAAAATGTTCCGTGGCCAGCAAATCACGGATATAAACAACCTGTCTCATTTCATTTGGTATCTCTATGCCAAGAGCAGATTTTCCTGGAACAGAACCAACCACTCGCACTGATTGCGCTCTTAAGCCAAGTGCCAGATCATCTGCAAGGCTGACGATTTTATTTATTTTTATGCCAGGGGCCGGAGCGTATTCGTACGTTGTTACTACTGGTCCTGGCGAGATGCCGACTACTTTGCCGGAAACACCGAAATTCTTTAGTTTCTGCTCAAGCTGCTTGGATACCTTGAGATAGACCTCCCGGTCAATTTTTTCAGCTACCTGCACGTTACTCGAAAGAATGGATAATGGCGGCAGCTTCCAGTCACCCCTGGCAACCCGTGCAGTGCTGAATTCAGATTCTTCGATATTAAATGATGGCCCAGGAAGCTCATTTACAACTGGCGGGCTGGACGGTACTGCAGGATTGAGTTCCGGTTCAGGCACAGGTTCTGATAACGCAGGTTCTGATAACGTTTTGATTTGTTGCTTTTTTCTGGCAATTCTTTGTTTCTGTTTTCTCTGTTGAGTCTTTTTCAGCAGTTTCCAGATTCCTCTAGACAGCCCTTTGATCACCCGCCAGATCATGATCACAACCTGATAGGGTGAAAACTGTGTGGCCAGCATGAGAGAAATCAACAATATCAGTATCAACAGCAGCACGGTGCCTGTATCGCCAAGCAGCGAGTGACTCAGGTTAAAAACAGTTCTCCCAAGAAACCCCCCGGCTTCAAGAAGATCAGGTTTACGCAGATAAAGTGATGAGAAGAGCCCACAACATGAAATGACTGCGCCTGTGGTACCGAGTGTAACCTGCGGTAATCGGTCAAACGAGAGGTGAGAGCTAAAAACGAGGGTCGAAAGCACCACCAGGAGTGCTATCAGCAAATAAGCGCCCCAGCCGGTAAACCCAACTAAAATCTGGGCGACCAGTTTGCCAACTTCTCCACACCAGTTTCCCGAAGAAGAGACTTGCGAAGAGAAGATGCTGAGGAATAGAAATGTGGCGATAAAGAGGCCGAGTATTGCAAGGAATTCGTTCTTGAAACTCGGTTTGCTTTTGTCCTGAGACTGAGCCATAGGTGATTATGCTCCCATTCCTGGATTTCTTTCAATGAAATATCCAGGCTAGATGTACCCGCAATCATCACAAAATGCAAGATGGGTGGTGAATTGGCCCTTAAAGATAAAGCCTGTGAAGAGGAACTCAGAAAGATATGGACAATGAGTCGAATCCTTGAAAACTTCAAAGACGGGAGAGTAAAATTGCGATGAACAACCAACCCCACTTATAAGAACTATTCACCTCGTCGATAGACTTTAGGTGAGCGACTTGTCGACCTGCTGTCGTGAACCTTGCACTGCATCAAGGACACCATTTACAAAGGAGGGAGAGTCGTCGCTGCCGAAACGTTTAGCAATTTCAACTGCTTCGTTAATCGCGACTTGTGGTGGAACATCTTCTGAAAAGAGCATTTCGTAAACGCCGACGCGAAGCAAATTCCGGTCAGTTACCGCTATACGCTCAAGCCGCCAGTTCGTTGCATGCTCTCGTATGGCGGCGTCTATCTCATCTCGGCTGAACAAAATTCCCTGCAGTAGTTCAAAAGCATAGGGACGGGCCTTGCGGCTTATCTGGTAATGGCTGCAAAATCGGGTAAATCGATCTTCGAGGAGTTCTTCGTAGGAGCCTTCGATAGCGGTGCCGATAAAATCCTCCTGAAATAGATACTGCAGCGCAGCCTCCCGCGATTTACGTCGTGTTCCCATATGCATTCCTGTTTACATACAGAGCAATTGTCTGCTTCGCCTGCATCCGGTGCTGCACCATCAATAACAATATCTGGTGATAACGCCTAGCTCAGGGCCTCAACGACATTTACCATTTCAAGAGCTGCAACCGCCACTTCAGCACCTTTATTTCCAGCCTTGGTACCAGATCGCTCGATTGCCTGCTCAATGGTTTCGGTCGTCAATACGCCAAATAAAACGGGGACGCCCGATTCCAGACCCACCTGG
>JABDPQ010000490.1 GCA_013042695.1 Desulfobacterales bacterium
CCACCGCTGAGATGGTCATCGCACGGTTTGCGTCATTTCCATCGGCAAAGAACGCGCAGATCGACCCGACTTCGCTACCTGCCTATCAAGCGGTGGCCGAGTATTTAATAAATAAGTAACTAGCTCATGATCATGGTCTTGTAAGTAGCTGCATAGGACGGCAATCAAGTTTTTCCTTGAGCTTGCTCATTAGCAATTCCAGTTATAGTGTTTAGGTTTCTCAAATTCGGTCATTAATAGTTCCTGAGCACCCTCGCGCACCGGTTTTTCTGAAAATCTAACCTTGCCAGAGGATCCCTCTCGCTGGGAGTATTTTTGCCAATTCTCAACTGCTCAGGAAACATATTCACCCTGTCAGGCTTAAAACAGCCTAGCCTTGCCATTAAGAATCTTGAGTCTATGGCTGCACGTTACTGTCGTGTTATCTCTCACTTCGTCTAAGTTGATGAGACTGACAAAAGAAATATTCTCTCCTGCTGAATTTTAGATTTAGTTAGAAATTTCTGCCTGTGTGTTTTGTAATCGCTGGCAAGATTTTTTGGAATTATCCTTGGATGGCGACAATGCCATGCACAATGTCAATAGTGATGGAATTACTTTGTTTTTTTTACCATTACTTCCAACCTATTGTCATCTTCCTCTGCGCTCACTATCTTCTAGGAACATCTTTATCTGACATAACCATCGATCTAGGGTTTACAGGAGTCTCTTTATGCCAACAGCGTGTGGCTTGATTCTTCTCCTCCCACTCAATTCGACCGGAGATTAACCATGGGACTTCGATCTAAATTCTTAATTATTTTAATAATATTCAGCGTTGTCCCATTACTTATCTTTTTTTTAATTAACCAGAAACTTTTAGATAAACTGGGTGATCAGACCTACAAAATTTTTGAAGTCGTGTTGCTGCAGACAACAGCTAAGGAATTACAGGAATCAGCAGATAATTATGCTCGTAACCTAAACAGAGAATTGAGCCATATAGTAAAGCATGTGCAGAGTAATCGAGATGATATTGAAAAATTATTATTGCAGTCAGAAACAACATCTTTTTCAAACAGAACTTCGTGGATTCAAGAGCAGATAGCTCAATTAATACCAATTTTTTTTCAAAGGTTGATAGGTTCTCGAATTGATTTGGTATCTGTAAACTTTTTCTCTGTAGATGGTTTCAGTCTTAGTTACCCGGAAAGGAAAAATCCTCGTCAAATAGACAATCTATTCCAAGATGTTGCATCGTCAGCACCAAATAGACCGCTCTGGGGCCTGCCTGATGTGTACCGACTAGATGGACTTGAGGAACAATATGTTACCGTGGGGTTGCCAGTCCATTATAGTGATGGGTCGATATTGGGATACATTGCTATAGAATTGGATATTTTAAAATTGGTTAAAACCATTAGCCCAGCTTCCCAGTGGTCTTCGCATATGCAAAGCCTGCTATTAGGAATGAAAGCATCCCAGAAAACAGAAGATGAGCTGCCGCTAGTTATTGGTAGAAGAAATCCATTATCTAAAAAAAGTGAATGGAAAACAGAAACGTTTCTCTTCAACATTGATCCAAAGTTTGAAGATGAGACGACGGCACTTTTTCAAGGAATGCAATACGGGAAAAATGGCTATGTCTCAGTGCCCTTCGAAGGTGAGGTTTCAGTGTGGGCCTATTCTCAAACTGAAACAGGATTGGGGGGATTGGGGATTCTTAACATCCTACCTGAGCGTGAAGCACTTTATCGAATAGCCAGCCACCGGGAAAGCCTAAGCAGATGGTTAAGCCTAGATAGTTTGTTAATTGTCTCGGTTGTTGTAGTAATTATGGTGATTGTCGCTGCCTATCGCTCACGTCCTATGCTCGCGCCTTTTTTTTCCTTGGTGTCAGCTTTTGAACGTCTTTCTGCCGGAGATTTTTCAGCAAAACTAAATTTTAAAATCCGAGATGAGCGTCAAATGGTTGCCGATGCCTTTAACAACATGACAATACAACTTGAAGACGGCATACGCATGCGTCAAGGCCTAGAAGTAGCCAGGGAAGTACAACATAATTTTTTTCCAGAGATCGACCCAAGCATTTCAGATTTGGATATTGGCGTTAGAATGAGCTATTGCGAAGAGACTGGGGGAGACTATGTGGATGTTTTGAATGGAAAAGGAGGGAAGGTCTGCATTGTTGTCGGTGATGTCACTGGTCATGGAGTAGGTGCGGCACTACTTGTGGCAACAGTTCGAGCCCTCATTCGTGGGCACTACGAGGCAGACACTAATTTATCTCAGGTCATTACATCCGTCAATTTCAAGCTTACTGCGGACACGGCAGATAGTGGTCGGTTTGTCACACTTTTTATTATAGAAATAGACCCTACTTCTCAGGAATTGAGGTGGGTTCGTGCCGGGCATGATCCGGCCTGGCTCTTTCGTAATACTGATTCATCAATTGTTTCGTTAAGTGGGCCGGGGATTGCTTTGGGAGTAGATTGTGATCTAATATATTCAGAAAGCTACCGGGACCGGCTGGAATCCGGGGATGTAATATTGATAGGAACGGATGGTATATGGGAAACAAGCAGTCCTGATGGAACCGAATTCGGAAAACATAACCTTGAAAGAATCTTGTCAGAAAACTCAAAAAGAACTGCAGAGGAAATTTGCTATTCAGTGATAGATGCGGTCAATCATTTCAGGGGAACTCAAAATCAAGAGGACGATGTATCAGTTGCCGTAATTAAGATTCAATAGATCTAATTTTATCAATCTTTTTTAAGACTTCCGTTTAGCCAAAATTCCTCATGTGCATCGAACCAGTACCATCGTTTTTTCGTCCAGATGGATGTGGCTTCCATTTCTTCACCCATAACCTTGCCCTCCCATACTATTTGTCCATGTTTAGTACTATGTGTCACTGCCTTGAAGATGATACCGTTGTCGTCCTGAGAGACACTATATGGTGCTGAGCCAAATCCATACTTATTACAACTTTTTGAGTGAAATTGTCCATTTTGGAAGTAGACTTCATCTACATCGTTCGCAGCACCTCCTTTTGGGCCAACGTGACCTACAAACACCATGCCGTCCAAAATGCCCTCTTTGCTCGATTGCGGACCAGGTACTACATTCTCGGCAAATATTTCTGTCGCTATTAAAGTAATGAAGATAATCAAAAAGAGCATCGTTCGCATATAGTGGCCCAATATAAATCTAAAAATGTCGGTTTCCGTTATTGTCTCGTGTGGTTTTACCTGCTGACCCTTTATTAAAATCGCAGGGCATGAAGCTTACGCACCAACAATTAGATGCAACTAGGTTATATGGTTGTGTCAAAGAATTTGGTTGTCAAGAAAACACCCATTATCAGAAACGCTCTGATATCGACTTAACGACCATCTTATCTGGAAAAAAATCAACCTGTGAAAAGTCTGGATAGCGTCTGCTACAACGTTCAATGGGTTGCACTTAATTTGCTTTTTGGGCCCAAGATAATTACACAATCGTGAAAATCCTGTTCATCGTGAAAATTTCGTTATGATTAACCCGTGGGTGAGTCCCCGTAACAGAGCAAAGTATCGGGATAATGGATTATTGGTGTTTTAGGACATCAATGGCCTTAGGTTGCCAAATCAAATCACTATTAAAAAGGCAATCGCTTAAAATTTACGCGGAGTTCCTGATTATTTTAATTTTTACATCTTATGACAACCAAGCCTTGCCAGTGGCCCCTTTTATAAAGGCTCACTTGTCTCTTTGATCAGATTATCAGGTAGATTCTCGACCTTGTCTGGCCTTCAACAAAATTACGTTTTTACTTCTTATGGCCCCTCGCATGGTTCTAGTGGTACAGCTACAAATCCCTGATTATACAACGGTTATCAAGATCAGCTACCTTGCAAATTGAGGATATTCAGGTCTATCTATGCAGACCCATAGCCTTTTCCTCTTCGGATATACAAGTATCAAGAATCGAGATTACCTCATCGATTTCATCCCTACCGATTATCAATGGCGGTGCCAGTTCCAAAGCCATGCCCATGGTTTTGACAAGAACCCCTCTTTGTTTCATACGAGCTATGATGCTCATCAGATTCTCTAGAGGAAACGGAGCACGAGATTTTTTATTGATGGTAAAGTCGATAGCCAACCATAGACCAGTCCCCCGTACTTCACCCACACTTGGATGGTTCAGAAGCGTTCTCAAACCATCTAGAAAATAGCGCCCCATCTTCTCGCTGTTTTCAATGAGCTTTTCCGTTTCAAGGATTTCCAGATTTCTTAATGATACCGCACAGGAAACCGGATGGTTGCCGTAAGTATGTAGGTGATTCAGCAATTCGATAGGTTCTGTAACAAGATTAGTGCAGCCAACCGCTCCCAAAGGAACGTACCCGCTCGTCAATCCCTTTGCCATTGTCATCAAGTCAGGGCGCACATCGAAATGCTGGGTCGCAAACATTTTGCCTGTGCGACCAAACCCACAGATGACTTCATCGATAACCAATAAGATACCGTAGCTGTCACAGATCTCCCGAATCAATGGCCAATACTCCGCAGGTGGTCTGTAGGCACCGAATCCTTGTTGGATAGGCTCGCCTATAAACATGGAGATCTGCTCCGGACCTTCAAACTCTATAACGCGTGTCAGTTCTCGTGCACAGGCCAAATCACAGTCTGGATAGTTCAAGTTGTGGGGACAGCGATAACAGTAGGGTGATTCAATAAAAACCGAACCTGGGGCTAATGGTTCCATAAGTTGGCGCATGGGCATCACTATTCCTAAAGCTCTCACACCGATACCATTTACCCCGTGGTACGCCCCACGGCGAGAGACAACCTTAAAGCGCCCCTGATCGCCGCGATAATAATGGTAGTGTTTGGCAAGCTTCATCGCTGTTTCTACAGCTTCTGAGCCATCACATTCGAAAGTAAACCGCTCAATTCCAGGAGGAGTGATTTCGGCCAGCTTATCAGCCAGTCTCATTGCTGGAACATTGGCAAAACCCATGGGCGTGAAATAGGCCATCTCGCACATTTGGTCATATCCTGCCTGGGCCAGCTCACTGCGGCCGTAACCAACATGGACAGGACGAGTCCCGCCCGCTTCTAGATCGATATAGCTGGTACCGTCCTGGTCAACTACTCGTACCCCCTCTCCTTTGACAATAACGCTAATCCCGCTGGTGACATCCTTCCTGGAGGTTCTGTGCAGCATCAGGTGGGACTTGTCATCAAGCTTGTTAATAGGTTCTGTCATAACCAACCCTCCCTTGGGAAAGAAGCAAGTATTAAACTATGCCTGAGAAACCACAAAGCATCTGATATCGGTCCAGAATAATCGTCGCGCAAGCTTTAAATGAAAAGTACTAGATTAGTTGGGAAAATCCAGCACCATTATCCTGCCGTCTAAAGTTTAATTAATCCCGCAACTAAATCAGGCCAGGTATTCACAATAGGGCAAAGCCTGTAGCATAGTTTAGGTCGACTGGTGGAGTGTCAAAGATGGAGTTATTCAGATCCAATCAACTCGAAGTGAAATCGAAGATGTGCGTGGGAAACCTCTAAGATTTAGATCCTGGACGAGGCTGAAGCTTAATAGAATGATTATCCTCGAACTCCTATATTTCTAGAAATCGAACCTTCCCAGTGGAATCATTTCGTTTGGCGCATTTGTATCGATTCTCAAATGATCAGGAAATGGTTTAATCTACAGTTTTTCAGAATTGACAAGATTATCAAGATTTGTGTTTCAGTGCTGAACTGTTTATCAGAGCAACGTTGTCTCGATTGCATTCGCTCATCGGCAAGACTCAGCAAAGACAGGACTGACACGTTGGTAAACAGACAGTATATATAAAGCATAAATGGAATTGTATTTGGTAGATAGGGATGCTTTTTCTATTCTCCTCACGATCAATGGGGTATAAATGTATGAGTCTGCAACTAGCTAGAGCAGCAGGAAATTATTGAGTTCAATGGTAAAGGAGCAGAGATCATGTCAAAACATAAAGAAGGTGAACCCGAATTCATAGCCCCGCATTTGTCCTGCGACAGCCATTTTCATGTATTCTGTCCCACCGGAGATTATCCTTACGGGGATGAATTGCGTTATAAGCCCCCCTATGC
>JABDPQ010000496.1 GCA_013042695.1 Desulfobacterales bacterium
TGGCAGTACTTTGAAATTATATAAGTAGACAACTACCAGTGCCGCAATCATGAAAAATTGAGACCACTCCTTTGAATCCCGTAGAAATGAAATGGTTTCCTTTCTGAAAATCCATACCCAGTTTTTATTTGAGTTACGTGAGGGTTTGAATTGGCGATTTCCACCAAATGATTCCTGAGATTTTGAGAAACCAGGAATAAAAAGTCCTTCCATAAGCAATTGACCTGCAATAGCCATAACAAAAGGGGTGAGGACGACAAGACCAAGCAGCAGCCAGTCTATCTGACGATCAAGTAGATAGGTGGTCAGCAGGTTTGCTGTCCAACCTGCCGGCATCCAGGGCCCGGCAGGATTTGACACCGCTGATAGGTATTCAACAAATTGCCCGTATTTTTCAGGATTAACCAGATTCTCCGGCCGCATTAATCGAAAAATCAGATAGAGAAAGATTCCGAAACAAAGCGTAAGGTAGAAGATGATATCTTTGGTGCGGCGAGCTGGAAATAGGTAAACGAGGACAATGGTTACCAGAAGCGCTGAACCAGTTGCGGTCAGCGCGGTTGCAGGAATTGAAACGATAAGCAGCGGCCAGTATAGCGGGCCTGCAGCAAATACAACCCCAAAAGCAGCGAAGATTGGCACAGAAAAGATGAGAACCATCCACGATGTATTCAGAAAGGTTGTTGCCAGGCGCATTTCGTAAAGTTCAGACAACTCTACAGGTGAAGAAATGATACATTCATTATCATGTGAGAGGTAGAGAGTCGATATACCCGTAATCATTGACGAGAAGATGAGCATGGCAAAGATGGTAATCCAAGCCATCTGGAAGATTTTCATGCTGAGGATTATGCCAAGCTCGTTCTGGCTCTGGAAGTAGTGTACTGTTTTCCAAGTCGCCAGATACAGAGCGATACAGATTCCAACCCCGAGAAAGCCAAGGATGAGGAGTTTTTGGTTTGCTCTGCCGTTTATAAAAATCCGGTTTCTGCTGATTTTAATAAAAGGGAAAAAGAGTCGCGGAAGCATAGGTGTCACTGCCTCAGTTCTTAATCATTGCGAAGTGCTGCAATGATTTTTTGCAGTTCAAATGCTCCGGTTAATTGCAGAAAAATGTCCTCGAGATTACCATCTCCGCGGTCGCTCTGGTCTTTTAGCGCCTCAACTGATCCGGTAGCAATAATAGAGCCGTTGGCGATGATACTTAAACGGCTGCATAATTCCTCTGCGATTTCCATGGAATGAGTTGAAAGAAAGATGGTTTTCCCATTGCGAGCCTTTCGTTTGAACAATTCCTTGACGATTCTTGCACTCTTTGGATCAAGCCCTACCATGGGCTCATCGACAACAATGAGCGGTTGATCAAGCATGAAAATTGAAGTCATGATCAGCTTTTGACGCATACCGTGAGAATAACTTTCGATGAGATTATCCTGCCATTCCTGGATATCGAATAACTGCAGGTATTTCTTTGATCGTTCTCGATAATTTATTTTGGTTTTCTTGTTGGTGTATAAACTGCCGATAAAATTTAGATATTCGGACCCGGTAAGTTTTTCGTAGATAAATGGGCGGTCAGGGATATAGCCGGTTATTTCTCTACAGATTTTGGCCGAAGTTGACATTGAATGCCCGCAGATGTTCAGCGATCCGGAGGTTGGCTGCAGCAAACCGGCAATCATCTTGATGGTTGTGGTTTTGCCTGCGCCATTTGGGCCAAGAAATCCGAAAATCTCTCCCTGGCTTACGGCCAGATCAAGGTGGTCGACTGCAGTGAATTGATCAAAACACTTAGTCAGGCTGTGCAATGTGAGGACAGGTATTGTCATCTTTGTGCTTCCGTCTCTGCCGGCAACGGCTCAATTTGAAGAGACCCAATGAGTGCACCGATTCGTATCTGCTCCTGCAATTCCCCTTCGACAAATTTTATGTGGCTCAGGTCTGCAGGGAATTGCCCTGTCGTCGTATCAAGGCTGAACCAGTCCCCGTTGAGACAGACCTCGTTCCAGGCATGATAATAGAAGGCATTCTTGTGGAAAACGACGCCTGCAGCAATCTTGGTGGGAATGCCGGAGGCGCGGGCAAGAGCAGCAAACAAAGAGGCATGTTCGTTGCAGTCTCCTATTCGGTTTTTAAGTGTTGTCAGCGCATCTGGTATACCGAGTACCGGCCGCTTGTCAATTTCTTGGTAAACCCAATTCGCAAGCATCTCTACCTTTTGAAGTGGGTTGCTAGCCGTGGTAACTATGTCCCGACTTTGCTTAATGATCTCCGGTGTACTTGACTGAATATAGGGTGATGATTGCAGTTCGCTACCAATGACGTCGCAAGGAATATCGTCAGAAAAATGCGAAGGTATTTCCTCCATCGTCACTGTCAAAATACCTTCACTAAATTCCTGCCTGCCTGCATTGAGATCAAAATTACCTTCAGCAGGCAGGGCCAGACGATAACGCAGCGATTTTCTATTTTGCAAATCTGGCATGGGAGAGCTGATTTTCACCGAAACAGAAGAGAGCAGTTCCGAGCTGTTTTCGTCAAGTGACCGTGCTTTATATTCTGGTTCCTTGATAAAAACAAAGCCAGCAGGAGATTCTTCTTTAATAACGTTGCCGTCATCATCGAGCCAGGAGTTAATCCGAGCTCCAGCTAACATTTCTGTAAATCGATGAAGATTAAATACCCTGCCTTGCACAAGAACCTGCTCTTTTCCCCAATATTCGACAACAGTCTCTTTGGCTGTAAGCGATAAAGGATCGAACAAGGGTAAACGGACTTTTTCACCCTTGCTCATTCCTTGGTTGAGCAGATATCCACGCCGAGAAGTTGAAATCATTGGTGGGGCATTAAGTTGTATCTGGTCGTTGATCGTACTGTTTCCAGTATCAAGAGAGAAACTTACCAGCGTGTCGTTTACTGAACCGCGAGCTTTCATCTGGTAAAAGGGTGAGGAAAAAACAAAATCAAATGTATTTAGCGTATTATCAGATTGTAAAATGGCTTCTAACCGCAGTTCAACGAGGTGGGATTGGTTGGCGATATTCAGGCGCATTACCGCCTTTTGACGAATCCGCAGTGCGCCTGCTTCTGGTAAAAAGTGATTTTCAACGTAGCCTATTTTTTTGTTATCGAAGTATATACCCTGGAATTCCAATATTTTATCCTGCTCTAAAGCAATTGCTTCACGGGTATCGAGCGTTTTGACGAGATAATCTCGCTGCAGCAGCATAGCAAAGAGAATCAACCATGAAATGAACAGAGCTACTTTGGTAATGGCTTTCATCACGGGGGATGTCTGGCTGGATAAGCAGAGGTTATTCGCAAAGGTGTTATCGACTTTCAATCAGCATGTAACACAATGGGACTCAATAGTACACGGTATGACTGCAATAGCTGAACTTTTTTTATTGATATCAGATATGCAATGCGTGCCCATTGGTTTTGAGTTTGAAACTGAACAGTCAATCGGGTGCAGTGTAACAGGGGATAATGAGGTAATGTATCCTTTTTTGCAGCCTAAAATCTCAGCTTTCGTTTTTTAATTCGTAAACAAGTAACCGCTCTCTGGCGTAGGAGAGTTCGTTCTCGAGATGTTCGATTCTCTTAATATGCAACTGGTTTTGGTTTTCCGCTTCTTTGAAACGCTGTACAAGTTGCTTAGTAAGCGGCTTGATGATTGGTAATTTGTCATTGAGAAGAGCATTGTGGAAGGTTTTATCTTTGACCATTATCAAACGGGTTTCTTCTGCCGTAACGACAGTGGCATATCGCGGTTCATTGGTTAGAAGTCCCATCTCACCGAAGATATCACCACTGCCAATGGTGTTCAACAATTGACGGTTGCCGTTTACTGTTTTATAAATCTCCACAGAACCGCTGATGATGAGATACACATGTTTTCCGCGTTCACCCTCGTTGAAAATGGCTTCTCCTGCCT
>JABDPQ010000498.1 GCA_013042695.1 Desulfobacterales bacterium
GATTAAAGGGATCGAAACCCTGTCTCCAATTGAACGTGTATACGTTGACGATGAGTATCCTGAAAACTGGTATAAAACCATAAAATAGCCGGTCTTTATATGGGCCATTTTCAGCACTGACAGGCCAATAATCTACCTGATTACCATCGAATTTCAGCTAATTCGGTAGTTGAAATGGATTGTCTTGGCGCAGGATGCATCGCCAAGGCACGTCTTGACAGTGAAACAGGCCCTCAGGGTTGCGGACAGGACGTCCGCAACTGGCGGTCAGGCCAGGGACGGCCTGTCTGCCAACCTCGCTGTCATGACGACTCGACCGAAGAGCAGCAGCCGGAGTCAATGCAATCCATTAAGGGGGCTATTTCAGTGTCAAAATATTTCTATTCGACTAAGTTGGCATCGTAATCTGTAAAATCTACCCCTCCCCCATAACTTTCTTAAGCTAATCCAGATTTTGGTCTGCGCTGCATAGCAGTGTCATGATGTTCGGCATTGCTATGCAATGTGTCTGAGCAGAGTTTGCAGCGGTGTCGATTTTAATAGAGATTGACTTTTTAAATAGCTCTTGCTATTAAATTTGCATAATCTTAAATCATGAAAATAAAAATTCATTTTCTCCTGGTATTATCAGACTGGAGTGGTTTATTTTTATTGTTGTACCGTTTTGCCTAGCAATATATATCGGTAGTTGTTGTGCTTTACAGTGCTACTGACTAATGTGTCTGCATAGGCGCTCGTTTACTTCCCCAGTTCGATGCATCTAACATCTTGACTTCTATTGGCGGGGATTGCTCGAGCAGGCCGGTGTGAAACTCTCTCAAATTTCTTGGTTGCAGCGAGAGACGTACCAACCATCGTCGCTTCATAAGACCGGACGAGGAGCTTGTTGTAATGACAACTCACAGACTTGATGAAACTGCCACCGGGGTATATATCGTATCGGCGACACCGTTTTCAGACGATGGTTCGCTGGATCTTGAGAGTGCGAGGCGGCTGGTCGACTTCTATATCGACAAGGGTGTCAGCGGTATTACTATTCTTGGGATGATGGGGGAGGCACCGAAGCTCTCACCGCAGGAATCCGAAGAACTGCTCAATTGCATGCTCAATCATGTTGACGGACGTGTTCCGGTAATTGTCGGAGTGTCAAGTGCCGGTCTTGATAATCTGCTGCACCTGTCCCGGCTGAGCATGGACAAGGGTGCCGCCGGTGTAATGATCGCGCCCGTTCCAGGTTTAGGGACCGAGCAAAAAATCTATACCTATTTTAATCAGGTCTTTACGGCGCTTGGAGATGATATTCCCGTTTGTTATCAGGACTATCCTTATGCCACCCGCTCAGAGATCTCAGTTTCATTGTTCAATCGGTTGGTAGCCGACTTCGATCAACTGGTTCTGCTCAAACATGAAGACTGGCCGGGCCTCAACAAAATAACTCAAATCAGAGAGACGTCTGCTGCACAAGGTATTCGTCGGTTATCGATACTGGTAGGAAACGGAGGACTCTATCTGCCTCAGGAGTTGCAGCGTGGCGCTGACGGGGCCATGACCGGATTCGCCTATCCGGAAATGCTGGTGCAAGTGGTTCGCCTCCATCAGGCTGGTGAAATGGAGCGGGCGGAAGATCTGTTTGATTCGTATCTTCCTCTTATCAGGCACGAACAGCAGCCGGGTTTTGGTCTTGCGCTGCGCAAAGAGATACTCCACCGCCGGGGTGTGCTTGCCTCACCTAAAGTCCGTGCGCCAGGACCAATTCTCAGTGGTACGGATCATCAAGAATTGACGCGACTTATAAAACGTTTAGAGAAACGAATTAAGGATCAATGATATGGATTTGGGATTAACAGGAAAAAAGGCACTGGTTTTGGCATCGAGCCAGGGACTTGGTTTGGCCATTGCAACGAAATTATGCCAAGAGGGAACTGACGTTGTAATCAGTGGGCGATCGGCAGAAAAATTGCAAAATGCGGCCGCAGCACTCAATAACCTCGGTGCAGGTACTGCGTCATATGCGGTTATGGACTTGAGCAATCAAGATTCTGCCAGAACGCTCTACAATGAGGCCCTGATAAAGTTAGGACATGTCGATATCCTGGTCAATAACGTCGGTGGACCGCCTCCCGGTTCGGTTGAAGCCCAGGATCTGGAAACCTGGAGGACGCAGTTTGATATCATGGTGGTACGGCTCATTGAAATCACCAATCTCTGTCTACCCGGAATGCGGCAGAAAAAATGGGGCCGCGTGCTAACCATAGCCTCATCCAGCATTGTTCAACCCATTACCGTACTGGGCATATCCAATACTATTCGTTCGGCATTGGTGGGCTGGAACAAATCCTTATCCAATGAAGTTGCCGCAAATGGCATCACACTGAATATTTTGGCGCCTGGCCGCATCGAAACAGAGCGGGTTGTGCAGATTGATATGATGGCCGCCAAGAAGCAGGGCGTGTCAATAGAAGATGTCCAAACTGCTTCAAAAAAAACAATTCCTATTGGACGTTATGGCACGGTGGAGGAGTTTGGTTCAGTCGGCGCCTTTATTGTCAGCGAACCTGCAAGTTATATTACCGGCTCCATTATTCGCTGCGACGGCGGCTTGATTCGCAGTGTCTGATGGCCACTACTGGATGGGAGTAAACGACAAAATGGCGGAAACTATGTATTCACTGAGTATATACTCCAGTGACGAAGATTCCCGTCCTTTTGGTTCTCGTATAAAAAACCTTTTCATAGCAAAGGAGGTGATAGTGGAGCGCGTTACGAGTGATCAAGAGATTAGGGCCAACTTACGGTTAATTGCAAGCAATGATTATTCCGTTCAAATTTTTTAGCTCAGGAGGTCTGCAGATGTGTCATTTTAAAAAATGCACTATGGCTTTGGTGTTTTTACTGGCGTTAGGTTTAAATACGCTCTGTCTGGCGGATACGATCAAGATGAAATATTCCGACCATGACCCGCCAGGCGGTATGCGTACCGATTTTGTTAAGAATACCTGGTTACCCGAAATAGAAAACCAGACGACCGGGCAGGTGAAAATTCAAGAATTCTGGGGTGGTGCGCTGATGGGTTCAAAAGAGATTCTCAAGGGAATCGGCGACGGGGTGACCCAGATGGGGTTTGTCTATCCTGGGCACTACCCCGGTCAGCTGCCTGCTCACACCATTTTGAAACTCTTTCCAAGAGGACCGAGCAAATTTGAAAACATGGTCTGGTTTTATCGCAAGATATATGCTGAAGTCCCAGAGTTTAAAACTGAGCTGGAAAATGCCAATGTGATGACGGTTATGTTCACGGCCGGTCTGCCGGGTGCCTTTACCGGCAAAAATCCCCTGGCAGGAATTGATGACGTCAAAGGCGATAAATGGCGGGCCGGCGATAAATGGGGGCTGCGCTTTTTAGAAAATGCCGGTGCCGTTCCCGTATCAGTGCCGTGGGGCGACGTTTATATGGCTTTGCAAACAGGCACTATCGATGGCTGTTTTACCAATTATGACGGGCTTCACTTAATGAAATTCGATGAGGTGGCACCCAACCTCCTGGTATCCAAGTCGTTGTGGTATGCCATGCCATTTCTGCATCTTATCAATCTCGATTATTTCAATGGTTTGGAAGAAAATGTACAAAAAGGCATTTTGAAAGCTTCTGAAATTGCTGAGCAAAAATTTGCTCAAACCTATGAGAAAGCCTTTGATCAAGTCATGTCCGAACAAAAGGCTGCCGGTTATACGGTTACAGAAATGAGTGAAGCAGACATTGCCAAATGGGAGAATGCCGACAAGCTTGAAGAACTGCAGGCAATATGGGTTGAGGAAGCGGAAAAGGCCGGATTGAAAACAGCGGCAACGGTTATGGCTAAAGTAAAGGCCATTCACGCTGAGGCGACGGCTCGGTAGAGGATGATATTCCCATAGGTTGCCGCAAGTATTCATTGGTGGTGGCATGGTAGACAGCAGTTTTGGTTCGGTTCAACGACGGCACTATTTGATTTTGCCTTCGTAGCCCTACTAATCTCATGGTTTTCAGGAGCTGATGATATCTGATCCTGGCCAGGGTGTTTCTGAACAATGGCCTTTTTGCTAAAGGAGCATCCGGATATCGCATACCTGGGACAGGTTTGCGCATTCTGGCTGTTCCCCATTCGGTGGCGCTGAGCAGCGCAGCCGGTGGTGGAACAAGACGCCAAACCTGTTCAAGCGTCAGCGAGTTTTTGGCGTCCCAACAGTGGCGAGCAGCGCAAGGAAGCCCGCAGGGCCGGTATCGCTCGGGGTGTCCTTTTCTTGATGATTCTTTTGGACAAGCAAAAGAATCATGCCACGCGGCGAGCGGAGAAAAAAAGAGTGTATATCCAAACCATTTAGATAACGCATGCACTCGATTGCTGGGGGAACCTAAAAAAGAGAGATTTGATGAAGCTATTCTTTCAGAAAACGAATCAATTCCTCTCCGGATTCTGTGGTTGGCTGATGATCGGCATGATGATGTTGCTGGTTGCAGATATAATTGCCCGCTCCATAAACAAGCCGCTTCAGGGGATGGCGGAGTTGTCAGTCTTTGTGATGATGATTGTTATCTATTTTGGACTGGCGCGTTGTGAGCAGCATCGTGAGCATGTCGGCCTTGAGCTGGTTGTAAATGCACTGCCGCACCGGATCAAGAAGGCGGTGGTCGTTTTTAGCCATATGATGGCTGTCTTTACCGTCGGTCTATTGCTTTATGCCGTTTCTCAAAACGCCCTGGCGTCTTTTCAAAAAAACGAATCAATTGGTGGAAC
The DNA here is from genome assembly GCA_013042695.1 of Desulfobacterales bacterium. Taxonomy (GTDB): domain Bacteria; phylum Desulfobacterota; class Desulfobulbia; order Desulfobulbales; family Desulfocapsaceae; genus JABDPQ01. The sequence continues at coordinate 4,776 of JABDPQ010000498.1, forward strand.
GACGGAGCTTCATATCTGGCCGGTAAAATTTCTCATGGTTATCGGTCTGTTTTTTTTCCTGATTCAGACCATCACCAATCTTGCAGAAGCGATAAAGAAAGGAAAAAGTAGTAAGTGACATCTGTGCCATAAATAAGAAGTATGATCTCAATTTCGAGGTGAGTTCAGTGAAAAGTAATTCGGAGTAGGGCGATAGTGGATTTTTTCACCGGTGGTATCCTCTGCATCCTCCTGCTGTTGGTCTTGATGGGAATGGGACTGCAAATCGGGCTCTCTTTTCTGTTGAGCGGTGCAATGATAAGTACCTTGTTATTGGGATTTAACAGCTCTCTGTCATTATTGGGTCAGGTCGCCTATTTTTCAATAGCAACACCCACCTGGGCCTGTATCCCCCTGTTCATCTTGATGGGTTCTTTTGCTGCCATTGGAGGGTTTGCACGGCGGGCTTATAACGGCGTCAATATACTGAGTAAAGGGGTGCCGGGATCTCTTGGCATTGCCACCTGTTTTAGCTGTGCTTTGTTTGGTGCCGTTTCTGGATCTTCCATTGCCACCACGGCAATCTTTGGCAAAATGGCCTTGCCTGAAATGAACCGGCTCAACTATGACAAATCGTTCTCGGTCGGTTGTATCGCTTCTGCCGGAACCTTTGCCTCGATGATTCCACCGAGTATGATGATGATCATCTATGCGCTCTTTACCCAGCAATCGGTGGGAAAATTATTTGCGGCCGGTATCATTCCCGGATTGCTGACGGCGCTCTGCTATGC
>JABDPQ010000500.1 GCA_013042695.1 Desulfobacterales bacterium
AGTTTGGAGCGGGAAACGAGATTCGAACTCGCGACTTCAACCTTGGCAAGGTTACACTCTACCACTGAGTTATTCCCGCTCTGTACTTAAGCCAAAACAGGCCTATATATACTAATTCAGCAAAATCGTGTCAATAAAAAAAACAATTCTGCAATGAGGATGAGTAACTTTCATCAAAACTCGCTGGCAGAGAAAAAAAGATGGTTATGTTCTGTTATTATATGATAAATATGTGCCACACCGATTCTTAAAATAGTGGTTTTTTCCTTTCATATATGCCGATACGGTTATTCCGAAAAGGATATTAATACTCTCTATAGGTGTTGTCATGACCGAGGAAGCGCGGGGCCGTTCTGCAGAAATCAACCGAACTACTGGTGAAACCGATATCAAGGTAAGCCTTGCTATCGATGGGAGTGGAGATGTATCAATTGTCACCGGAGTTCCCTTTATGGACCACATGCTTACCCTATTTGGGGTACATGGGTTTTTTAATCTGACAATTTCAGCAAAGGGCGATACCGAAGTAGATTACCATCACACTGTTGAAGATGTTGGCATTTGTCTTGGCCGAGCTCTTGCATCAGCTCTTGGTGACAAGGGAGGTATTAGACGTTATGGTATGAGCTACGTGCCAATGGATGAAACGCTTGTTCGTGCTGTCGTGGACATTTCGAACAGACCGGTTCTACATTATCTGGCGCCGGTTCCTGATCAGAAAGTAGGCACTTTTGACACTAATCTTGCTAAAGAGTTTATGCGAGCTTTTTCTCAGCACGGTGGATTGACCTTGCACATAGATTTGATTCATGGGGAAAATTCGCATCACATAATAGAGGCGGTATTCAAAGCACTCGGACGTGCCATAAATGATGCAACAACCCGAATATCAGACACTACTGCTGCCCTTTCATCGAAAGGGTGCCTGTAATTGTTTGATGAGTGAACCTGTCAATTAAAGAGGTAAATGTGAGAGAGTCATACACTTCAGTAAAAATCCTTTTGGTACTTTTTCTTGTCGCTATACTGGCATCATGCTCTGCTAAACAGCCACTGCCAACAGAGGAAGAACGCCTGGAAGCTAGGAAACAGGTGCCATGTATCGTCGTTTTGCCGGTAGATACGGCGGTGAATTCGGATGCCTCCATGACGTACAAAAAGGCTGCAGTGCTTGAGGAGGGAGCGGCCTTTATGGACACAATCTTTGTTGAAGAATTTATCGACAATAACAGTGTTCGAGTGCTTTCAGCACGACAGCTTACTTCGCTGATTCCTGAAGATTCTGGTGCACAGTTAGCGCTGATCAAAAGAGTCGGCTCAGAATTAAAGTGCACTGCAGTCCTGGTAACAACCCTGTCTGACTACAGGCAGCGTGTCGGCGGAAGTTACGGTGCAGATTCACCAGCATCGGTTATGTTTGCCATGAAGCTTGTTAGTGCACGTTCCGGCGAGGTTCTTTGGACCGGTGTGTTCAAAGAAACCCAGCAATCCCTAATGAGCAATATCCTGGCTCAAAACAGAGGTTTTACGTGGATAACGGTGGAGGAACTTATCAGACAGGGAATCGCGGAGAAAATTGCAGAATGTCCATACCTGTAGAACATCAAAATACTATGAGTTTTTCAAACGCCCGACTGTCAGAAGAGACAGCCGGGCGTTTGATTTTCTAATCGAGAGTCGCCCGATTCACTGTTGTGTTGCCCAGTAAGCTGAATAGGAAAATCGGTCAAGCGTTGCATGACTACGATATGATCAGCGACGGCGAGAGGATTCTCGTTGCTGTCTCTGGCGGTGTTGACAGCCTTGTTACTGCCTGGATCCTTCAGATGTGGAAGGCCAAAGCACCTATTCAATATTTTCTTGAAGCTGTCTTTGTAGACAATGGTTATTGGTCTTTAGAACAAGGAGGGGAGGCGCCTGCTCTGCTTATTAGCAGGCAGATGGAGCGTTTTGCAATTCCCTTTACAACAGTAAAGGGCTGGCCACACAAGCATGACCAGCGTAGAAGTTGCTTTTACTGTTCACGTAACAGAAGAAGCCAGCTTTTTAATCTGGCGAGAGAAAAAAACTGTCGGAAGCTGGCATTTGGGCATCATAAAGATGACCTTCTTGAAACGTTTTTCCTCAACGCCCTATATAGCGGCAATATTTCAACCATGCTGCCCCGACAAGATTTATTTGGCGGAGATCTGGCGTTGATACGCATTCTCTCCTATATTGAAAAGTCTGAAGTCATCGCGATCGCCAAAGCAGTTGGTATAAAATCTGTAAAAAATTATTGCCCACTTTCCGGTGATACTCGGCGCGAGACAATTCGCACTATTCTGCGTGATATTTACCATAAAGTTCCCGGGGCGAAAAGTTCACTATTCTCAGCCCTTGGTAATGTCAAAGATGGATATATGTTATAGCAGAGCAGACATTTCAGGCACGGACTTGGTCGTTCTTGCCTCAAACGAAAAGTATGGACCAGTAACGAGGCATCGCTATTAATCTTTATAATTCAGTGAATCAGAGAGAGGGGACGTATGGCATCTTATCGGATTGCAGCACTTCTAAAGGAACCACCTACTGGACAAAAAGTAATCATTACCGGTTGGATAAGAACAAGGCGCGATGCCAGCGGCTTTTCATTTCTGGAGATTAATGACGGATCCTGTCTGGCGAATGTCCAGGTTATTGCTGAAGGGACGCTTGATAATTACGAAAAAGAAGTAAAAAAATTGTCTACCGGGTGCAGTGTTGAAATTTCTGGAGTCCTCAAAGATTCACCGGCTAAGGGGCAATCGGTAGAAATCCTCGCAGACTCGATTGTCGTCGTCGGCTGGGCAGATCCAGAACACTATCCATTGCAGAAAAAACGGCATTCGTTCGAATTCTTGCGGGAAATTCCACACCTGCGTCCACGAACCAATGCCCTTGGCTGCGTCGCACGCGTTCGTTCTCGCATGTGTCACAGCATTCAGCAGTTCTTTCATCAAAAAGGATTTGTGCAAATTCATACTCCTGTCATTACCACCAGTGACTGCGAAGGCGCGGGCGAAATGTTTCAAGTGATTACCGGTCTGGAAGGACAGAAACAACTGGATAGTAAAAATTTACACAAGGAATTTTTTGGAAGAAGAGCAGGGCTGACGGTTAGTGGTCAGCTTCAGGCCGAAGTTTATGCTCAGGCACTCGGATCTGTGTATACATTTGGTCCGACGTTTCGTGCTGAGAATTCAAATACCAGCAGACATTTGGCAGAATTCTGGATGCTGGAGCCGGAAATGGCTTTTTGCGATCTTTTCTGCAATATGAAACTTGCCGAGGAGATGCTTAAATATATTTTGGCCGATGTGCTAGAGAATTGCTACGAGGATATGGAGTTGTTTAATCGCTTCGTTGAGAAAGGAGTTGTAGACAAACTCCGTCACGTTATTGACAACGATTTTATCCACATCAGCTACACAGAAGCGGTAGAAAAACTTCTGGAGTCCAAGAAGAATTTTGAATATCCGGTCAGCTGGGGGGTGGATCTTCAATCTGAACACGAACGCTACCTTACCGAACAAGTATATCAATTACCGCTCATTGTCACAGATTATCCAGCTTCGATCAAACCATTTTATATGCGTGTCAGCGATGATGGCACCACAGTTGCCGCAATGGACATTCTGGTGCCCGGTATCGGTGAGATTGTCGGAGGAAGCCAGCGAGAGGAGCGTTATGATATCTTGCTTGGCCGCATGCAAAATAGTGGTATTGAAACTGATGAGTACCAGTGGTATCTGGACTTGCGCAAGTACGGAACGACGCCCCATTCCGGTTTTGGACTTGGGTTTGAACGACTCGTTCAGTTTGTAACTGGTATGGCTAATATCAGAGAGGTTATCCCATTTCCACGAACACCCGGGTTTGCACCATGCTGATACGGTTTTTTGAACGAATCAATGCAGTAATCGTCTCAAGTAGCGTACTATGAGCAAGGGACCTGGGGTTAAAAAAATGTTTGACGACATTGCCAGACGCTATGATCTCATGAACCGAGTTATGACGTTGGGTCGGGATCAGCATTGGCGCCGATTTGTCATTAATAAAGCAGGAAATGTAAAAAACGGCAGTGTACTTGATTTGGCCAGTGGAACGGGTGATATAGCGGCTCTATTTGGCGAGACTGTCTCTGATGCGCTGGTAATCGGGGCAGATTTTTCTTTAAACATGCTTCGTGAGGCCAAGCGAAGGTTTACTGATCAATCGATTTGCTGGCAGGCGTGTGATGCCAACAATTTACCATACCAAGACAACGTATTCAATGCGGTAACCTTTGGTTATTTATTACGAAATGTTGATGATTCTTTGGTTGTTTTGATGGAGGTTTGGAGAGTTTTGGCACCTGGCGGGAAGATTGTTTGCCTTGATACAACCCCTCCAGAAAAAAACATTCTTTATCCCTTTATCAGACTCTATTTCCGTTATGGCATTCCGTTGCTTGGCAGCTTGGTAGCAAGAGATAAGTCTGCTTATGCCTATTTAACCGGATCGACAATGGATTTCCATGATGCTGAGAGTCTCGCTGACTTATTCAGGGAGGCAGGATTTCAGCAGGTAAGCTATGAAAAATTCATGCTGGGTACAATTGGTATCCATTGGGGGACTAAATAGATGCCAGATCACGCATTAGAAATTGAGAAAAGAGCAATCTCCTTAGATGCTGAGACGCTTTTTCATGCCTTTGTCTCAAGTACTCAAACTCATAAACAGCACGCTGCCTATATTTACCAGGCGGGCAATGAGGAGAAGCAGGTAACGTACTCGAAAGTTTTCGAAGATGTGTTACTTCTTGCGAGGGCACTTTCGAGAAAGGGAGTCGTTAAGGGTGATCGGGTAATGTTTCTTGCTGATAATCGCTATGCCTGGATAGTAACTGATCTTGCCATTATGTCGATTGGAGCTATCACGGTTCCCCGAGGATCGGATACGCCTCCACAAGAGCTGGTATTTATTCTGGAGAATAGCGGTTGTGCTCATCTTGTTATCGAGACTCCTGATCTTCTCGATCGACACGAAGAGACGATAAAAGGGCTTAAGGGCTTGAAAACGGTCTTCGTGATGATCGGACCTGAAATTCACTCACCATTTGGGAATATCTACTCCTATCAGGACATTCTCAAAGAGCGGACCTACAGTGAGCGTGATTTGCACCATTTTATTGAAAATGGCAACAAGATTCACCGCAGCGATTTACTTACCATCATATATACATCGGGTACAACGGGAATGCCAAAAGGCGTAAGGCTGACCCATGCCAATGTAATGCATAATATCAATTGTATTCCTAATATTATCAATCTTACCTCTGCTGACCGCTGGCTCTCTATTCTGCCGAGCTGGCACATCTTTGAGCGAACAACTGAATATGTTGCCTTTGCTCAGGGTTGTTGTCTTGTTTATTCATCAGTAAAGCGCTTTGCCCAGGATCTTGAACAGTATCGGCCTACTGCGGTAGCTACGGTACCTCGAGTATGGGAATCGCTTTATAGCAGGGTCCAAGCAGGCGTGAAGAAAAAAGGTAAACTGTCGTTCTTGATCTTTCAATCCTTGATCAAAATTTCAACAAAATTTCGCCGAAATAAACGGTTCCTGCTCAATCGCTTGCCTCGATTTGGTGATGAGCCGTCCGTTTTGATTTTATTCTTAAAAATTAAGGCGCTGATGATCTGTGGATTACTTGCTCCCTGGTATTTCCTTGCTCAAAAAAAACTCGGTGTCGTTCGCCAGCGCTTTGGGGGGCAGCTTCGTCTTGCCATCAGCGGTGGGGGAACACTTGCCACTTTTCTCGAGGAATGGATTGATGCGGTCGGCATCAGAATCGTCAATGCCTACGGTATGACGGAATGCTCGCCTGCAATTGCCGGCCGTGGGCTTAATTGCAGAACATTTGGTACCTTGGGGCATCCGGTTGCGCATACTGAAGTACGCATTGTCTCTGAAGAGGGTGAGATCTTGTCTACTGGCAGGGAAGGACAGATTGAAGTCCGCGGCCCACAAGTTACTGCAGGTTATTATAACAATGAGGAAGAAAATGCCAAGTCCTTCACTCCAGATGGTTATTTTAAGACGGGTGATCTCGGTAAACTTACACTTACTAACGAGTTGGTCATCACCGGCAGGGCAAAAGATATCATTGTCCTAGCAAGCGGTGAAAATATTGATCCGACCAGAATTGAAAGTACCATCACAATGTTTCCTTTCATTGAAGATGCGATACTTGTTGGCCAGGATAAGAAAGGTCTCGGGGCGCTGTTAGTGCCAAATTTAGAAGAACTTCGGGAGTGGACAAGAAGAACGTTCAGCAATATACGCAGGGAGGGTGAAGACCTCCTAACTGATAACAGAATACTTGAGCAAATTAGAAAAGAGATCAACCGTCTGTTAAAGCCGAAAAGAGGTTTTAAGCCCTACGAGAAACTTCACGGCATTACCTTTTTGGAAAAAGGGTTTAGTCATGGAGAGGAACTTACCAACACCTTAAAGAAAAAACGCTATGTGATCGAACGGAAATATCGACAAAAAATCAATGATTTGTTAAAATAA
>JABDPQ010000503.1 GCA_013042695.1 Desulfobacterales bacterium
GAATATCAACTATGTTGACACCCGCAACGGTGTCGGTAGAAATTTCAAAAAGGGTGGTCGGACAATAGAGATCAAGGCAAAGATTGCCTGGATTCAGCTGGGTAATGTTGAAATTGAGATCATTGAACCTTTGGATCAAGATAATGCTTATTATGATTATCTGGTCAGCCAAGGTCCTGGACTTCATCACATCATGTTTGAGCCGTCAGAGTTCGATCAATGTGATCAGCAGTTACAGGAGCAGGGCCATACAGTCATCGGCGAAGGGGAGCTGCAACAAACCCGTTTTAAGCTTTTTGATTGCAAAGAAGATCTTGGGTTGATCTGCGAGATTGCTGAAGGCGAGCCACTGGTCCCTGACGCCCTATTGCAAGAACCTGAAGATCATTGAATACTTATGGTGGTTTCACGACGGAAAAAAACCGGGCTATGAATAAAGCAGCGGAAATCCCTTCGCGAACCGAAGAGGAGAGTCGACTGGTTGGCAAGGGATTTGGGTATCCTTGAATAAAAGCTGAGGACCATTTTCAACGCACTCTCAAAACTTAATTAATAACGGAGAAGTGGATAAAGATGATGTCATCAAACGCAACTAAGAGGTGGTTTGATAAGAATCGACCATTCGAGAATATATCCATGAAGGGAAAAAATAAGTAGTTTGAATGTATAGTTTTTCTAACCAAAAACCGCTACTACATTGAGAAGAAAAGGGAGAAATACTATGACGAATATCGGTAAAAAGTTGTTCAGCATCGTGAGTGCCTTTGCCTTGGTCATATCATTGGGAGTTCATCTGCAGGCGCAGGAAACAGCACCACCGCTTGTCAAACAAATCTATAATGGAAATTGGCCGAGTGAGGAAGAAGCGCATCAACTACGTAATGAATTGTTTTACCAGCGTGCTATTCACACCTACATGACCATGCTGCCGGCGTTGAATACCATTGGTATGCGTGACGGCTCCGAGGCAGCATTCGGCAAAGGCTACAACGTGTTGCCCATCTGGAAGGACCGCATGGACTCCCGCGCCTGGGTGCCAACGCCGAATGGTGATGTCATCTATTCCATGAGCTATCTGGACCTTAAGGAGACGGGGCCATTGGTCGTCGCAGCCCCTCCGAACGTTATCGGAATGTTCACCGACTTCTTCCAGCGTACCATCACCGATGTCGGTGCGATTGGGCCAGACCGAGCTCGTGGCGGATTGTATTTGCTCCTGCCTCCCGGATACCAGGGGCATGTTCCGAGCGGCTACTTCGCTTTTGAGTCTTCAACCTACAATGTCTTTCTGTTTTTCCGGACGGTAATGAAGAGTGGTGCGAACGCCCCTGATCCGACCGATGCGGTTGCAACCGCTGAGAGGACACGCATCTATCCTCTCTGGGAGGTTGAGAAGAATGTGAAGCCTATGGAGTTTCCGAACGGTTCAGGCAAGCGGGTCAACATGATGTACCCAACAGATTTCTCTTATTGGGAGAAACTCAAGACCTTCGTCGATTACGAGCCAGTCGAAGCCATCGCCCCTGAGCTTCGTGGCGTGCTGGCTTCAATCGGAATCGTCAAGGGACAGGCGTTTAACCCGACGGCCGAACAGAAGGAAGCGCTAGTGAAGGCCGTGGAGACCGCCCCGAAAATGATCATGGCTTTACGCATGAAGCCTAGAGCTGATGGACGGGATATCTATTACAAAGACCGTCAATATATTCGAGCTTGGGCTGGCGGTACTGCAGAATGGATGCAGGACAGCTACCTCGATGTAAACCAGCGTGCCACGTTCTTTCAGTACGCCTATTCCTCGGCGCCGGCTATGGTGATGCGGACCATCGGAGCTGGTTCAAAATATCCTGTCACCTTTCGCGACAAGGACGGGGACCTTCTCAACGGGAGCAATAGCTACAAGCTGCACCTGCCGTCAGGTATTCCGGCCAAGGCATTCTGGGCCGTCACGCTCTACAACGTCACCGACGGAACCATGCCGGAGACGCCACAATTGCTCCCTTCAAAAAACAGTCTCAACGGGAGCATTGCCAAGAATCAAAACGGCTCGATCGATTTGTATTTTGGACCAACGAAACCTGAGAGCGTAGCTGATACAAACTGGATCCAGACGGTTAAAGGTCGAGACTTTATGGCGGTCGTCCGTCTTTACGGAGCAGACATTGAGTTCTTCGACCAGACATGGAAGCCAGATGATGTCGTAAAGATCGAGTAAGAGAGGTCTCCAGCCACAATATGGGAAAGACGAGACATTCCCAATGGAGAGCATTACTAACTAAATGCTGCAATTCAGCCGTACGTTTTAATCTCTTTTGCTGAATTGCAGCGTCAACCTTACCAATTCCAAGATCTCAATTCCTAAACTTTTATAAAGGTTAATACTCTTCCTGTATCTCTTTTATTGATGGACACAGGAAACACCTTCTGCTGGAGTAGAAGACCTTCGATACGGCAATCTTCAATTCAAGGCTTGAGGATAGATAGAATGAATAATGAACAAGTCAACGGTACTTCAAATTATGAACAGATGGTTGCCAGGCATATCCTTATGGACAAGTGATTAAAAAGGCTTCAGTTTTGTAGGCACGAATCAGCAATAGAGAATCATGATAATCTGGAACTATTTCCATCTCAATCAATTGATCATTATTAAATAGACCATATAGTGGACTGCACGACCTGTAAGTCCTCTTTCTTGTTTGAAGCACGAATAGTGTCAAAACACCACAAGATGGCTCGGCGGAGATTCCTGACATATGTTGAATTAAGGGGGAAAATATGTTGAACAAACAGATACATGTATCTCTCAACCTGAACGTCCGGGGGTTGACTGAGTCGGCCACACTGGCAATTAACAACCAATCCAATCAATTAATCCGTCAGGGCAAACATGTTTACAGGCTGGGTCTGGGGCAGTCTCCTTTTCCAGTTCCGGAGGTGGTGCAAAAAGCACTTCGGCAGAACTCGCACCAGAAAGATTATCTCCCGGTACAGGGACTTCAGACCCTTCGAGAGGCCGTCGCCAGATACCATTCCAAGTATGACGGCACTCATTTCAATCCAGGCTCCGTGCTTATTGGTCCAGGCTCCAAGGAATTGATGTTTCTGTTACAGATTTGCTATTATGGGGAACTGGTTATTCCGACACCCTGCTGGGTTTCCTACTCCCCACAAGCCCAGATTGTCGGGCGTCAGGTAGTGTCAATTCCCACATCTTTCGAGAATGAATGGCGTTTGCAACCAGAGAGTCTGCGTCAGTTGTGCGAACAGGATCCCGGTCGCCCCCGGCTGGTTATCCTCAATTACCCGGGCAACCCTGAAGGAGGAACATACTCCCAGCAGACACTTGAGGAGATTGCCGAGGTCGCCAGGGAATATGACATTATCATCCTCTCGGATGAGATATATGGCAAACTCTCTCATTCGGGGGAACATATTTCGATCGCCAGATATTATCCTGAGGGTACAATCGTCAGCTCTGGCCTGTCAAAATGGTGTGGAGCGGGAGGGTGGCGACTTGGCACCTTTACTTTTCCTGAGTCACTGAAATGGCTACAGAACGTAATGGCAGCTGTAGCAAGTGAGACATACACCTCCACTTCGGCACCGATTCAATATGCGGCTGTGCGAGCTTTTGAAGGCGGGATAGCAATTGAGCGCTATCTTGCACATAGCAGAAGGATTTTGGCTCGGCTGGGTGAGTGGGCGGCATTACGGTTGCGAGACATCGGAGCCCGGGTCGTCTCCCCCAAAGGCGCTTTCTATCTGTTTCCTGATTTCACTCCTATCGCAGATAAATTTATCAAAAATCAAATCCTTACGTCATCGGAGCTTTGTCGTCGAGTCCTTGATGAAACCGGTGTGGCCTTTCTGCCAGGGAAAGCTTTTGGACGACCGGATGAAGAACTGACCGTTCGTATTGCATATGTTGATTTTGACGGAGCCCGAGCTCTTGCCGCAAGCGAACAGATACCACTTGATCAGGATATCGGTCCCGATTTTATAAAATTCTATTGCCATAACACGAAAGCAGGTATCGAACTTCTCTGTGACTGGGTTGATTCACTCTAAGAAAAAGGTGTCTAAGATACTGATGGCAATTCAGAATTACGCTTGGCTACTCATATTTTGTTAATTGAAAACGTATCTTTGTATCTTCATTTAGGATGGACCGAGATTGTTCGGGATGAGGTGCGAGTCTACATGAAAAAAGATATCTGAGCCACTTGCAAAACGCCCTTTTCGTTCAACCTCTGCGTTATGCTTAAAATTTTATTCTCGGAATGTCGATTATATACCTGCGGCAAATTTTTTCGCATACCTTGACTTTGAACGAAAATCATCATTTTGCAAAAGGCTCATCTGATTATCACATTGCGACTTGATACCGAAGCAGTGTCTCATATTTGTTAGGATTTTGCTCAATATATTCAAACACTCGGTATACTTCCTCATAAAACCCGGTCAAGCTGTATCCTTCTTTATCGATGAATAGCCTTAGTTTTTCAAGAGACTCAGGTATGTTTTCGTAACGGCCAACATGTAAAATTTCAGCAATTTTGGTTTTTTCTCTGCGCTCATAAAAGATACGCACATTGGCAGTATCTTTTATGTCGGCTAGACCAGTTGCAGTTTCCGGAACCATTTTTGAATAATAAACCTCCCAATGCTGCTTTGGTTTTGTATCCCTTTGATTCCATTCGAGATGCCGAGCACTCATATAGCTGGGGGACAGCTTAAGTTTTCTGGAAGTGTTGTGCAGTGTTACTCCGGCTGTATCCATGGTGATATCGGGATCACCTTTTATTTTGGCCACCAATACCTTCCCAGCTGTCATGGTATAAATATGGGGTTCAAAACGCTGCGCTTCCATGCGTACGTTGTAATAGATCATGAATGCTATACCAGGCAATAAAAAAACAGCACTTTTCAATAGATTTGGAATTATCTTCATGATACCAATCGGGAAATCAATGGCCCATCAAGTTTAGGCTTGCCAATCAACTGGGGGATTAAATAATTCAACAGAAAAACAAAAGGAATCGTCAACGATATACTTGTAAGAGCAATAACAATTCCACTTGCAAGAATCATCATGGCATCATCAGAATGCAGCGCAAACAGCCATAGTGCAAGTTTGTCATTAATAAAATGATAAAAGACGCCGTTTAAACCAAAAATAATCAATGTATTACCACCCAAAAACATCAAGACTCCAATGCCGGTGGATAATTTTGCCAGCAGCATGATCATGACACTGCCTATTATGGCGGTAAAGGGGAAAAGTATGAGATTGCCATGCGAGGACGCAAACAAAACCACGGCATCGTAGAATGGTATTGTAAACATTCCCTTATTCAAATCAAAAGTATAATACACCAAAACCAGACATGCCAAGGCCCCCAGGATACATCTGTATGCTGGTATTTTATCAACCAGAAAATTATTCCGTCTAAAATATACTCCCACGAGGTAAAGCGAATAACATGTAAAGGCCTCGATAATCATAAAGTAAGGAAAGATCTTTCCATGGGGGGAAAGTATATTTATCGGATTTAAAAAAACAGCATTCCATGCCAATAGTGATCCGATTAAGTAAAAAACTATAGCCATCAGAATAACTCTAGAGTTGGACGTTAGGAATCGTGATGTTGCATAGTGCATCATTTCAACGACAAACAAACAAATCAGGAACCACGTGGGAATATTAAAATAAGGAAGACCTGCTAAAAATGTGGCAGAGATGCCTTTGACATAACCTTCAACGGTAGGAAGTTCAAGGCCTACCGTAAAGCCTGTCGTCCAGAATGTGGGGATAATTAAAATCATCGAGAGAAATGCGTAAGGAACTAAGCGTGATGCCACATGCCTTTTAAGATATAGACCAAATTCTGTATTGGACACATGCTCTTTTGCAATGTAGCCCGATAAGATAAAGAACAAAGGCATATGAAAAGAGTAGATAAACTTATAATGCATGGCAGCAACAGCACTACCGGCCTTAACATAGCTTTCGATAATATGGCCATAGTACATCAAAGCAACGCCATATATTTTGGCAATATCAACAAACCGGAACCGTGAAACAGTTAATTGAAACGTATTGGCCATAAAAAGTTCTTTTCTATAAAATAGCTTAGACGTTATAAATCTGTGCTGCACATTAGCGCCCATTTCTGGGTGAGCACTAACTAATCTGACCAAGTGCAAACCCCTTTGCAAGATGGTTGCGTACAAAATAAATAAGCAGCACTCCCGGAATAATCGCCAAAACAGCCATTGCACATAACCATCCCAGTGGGTTTAACCCCAGCGCCATACCCGCTCTTAACATAATCGAACCGAACGGCACAGCGTCAACAGTTGTAAGCCAGTTCGCCAATAGTATTTCGACCCATGAGAAAATAAAACAGAAGAATGCTGTTACACCTATACCTGGTGCAATAGTGGGGATGAGTATTTTTATAAAAAAACGTGGTAAGGAATACCCGTCAAGCTGCGCTATCTCATCAAGCTCTCTTGGTACCGCCGATATAAATCCTTCAAGAATCCACACTGCAATAGGAACAGTAAATAAACAATGAGCAAGCGCAACAGCAATATGCGTATCGACAATTCCCAACGTAGAGTAGAGTTGAAATAATGGGATGGCCACGGCAGCTGGCGGTGTCAAACGACTGGCAAGAAACCAGAAAAATAAATGTTTGTCGCCAAGGAAAGAGTAACGCGAGAAAGCGTAGGCTGCGGGCACGGCAACGAAAAGTGATATGGCATTATTCATAAGAACATAGAGAATTGTATTAATAAAAGCCATATAGGATTGCGGATCACTGAATATAGCCTTGTAATTGGACAAAGTCCCCAGCATGGGGATGGGCGTAATGGCGTTCTTGATTTCAAACTCAGTTTTAAAACTGTAACTGACAAGGAGATATATCGGTATCAGCAAAAATATAACGTATATAATGGGTATGTATTTTTTTAGATTTCTAATATTATTCACGATGTTTTTTTTGACTCATATGAAAAGATTCCATCCTTATCTGTGGTGCTTTGAATTTCTGAAACGACATCTGCATCCACTGCTTTATATTTTGAGATTACATCACTTTATATAGAATCCAGGCAAAGAGAACGATAATGGAAAAATATATGAGTGATATTGCTGCTGAATGTCCTAAATCGAATTGTTGTGCAGCAGTCCGCATAAGACTTTGGGATAGAAATACTGTCGATTTTCCCGGACCACCTCTGGTAATAATAAACGGCTCAGCATAGACCATAAAACTATCAATAAACCGTAATAAAACAGCAATCATCAACACGCGTTTTATTTTTGGTAGTTCAACATATCGAAAAATTTTCCATCTATTTGCACTATCAATTCGTGCTGCCTGGTAATACATGTCGGGGATTGCTACTAATCCCGAATAGCAAAGCAATACTACCAGGCTTGTCCAGTGCCATACATCCACGAAGACAATAACTGACCAGGCAGTAAGAAGATTGTTCAAATTAATCTGAAAACCAAACAAGGAAAGCAACGAACCCAAAGAGCCCCACTGAGGGTGAATAATTAAGAGCCACATAAGCCCCACAACCACCCAAGGAATCATCAGGGGTATAGCGATTGCGATGATATAAAATGGAACACGTTTTCCCTTTCGCGGTAATGACAATGCAATCACAATACCTAGTGGTATTTCAATTGTCAGCACTATTGCAGAAAAGGCGAATGAGCGAAGCAGGGTGTTATAAAACTCTTTTGAATTAAGCACCTGAATGAACCATTTAGGGCCAACCCAAATAAAATCATTACCATAGAATACGTCATTAACAGAAAAGTTTGCAATGGTCACCAGTGGGATAATGGTGCTGCCGCCCACTAAGATAAGGGCAGGTAAAATAAATAACCAAGATCTATTTTGTATCGGTTTCAATATTGCTCTTGACCAGAGATTATATTGTATCTAACAAATAGCAGCGAGTTTTATGCTAGTGTACCATTCTTTCTGTAAATTCAAATAAGGCTTGGCAAAAGCAGGCCATCGTTTATCCTTTCGCTTTCATTTTTTGCTAAAATAAATGGGCGGTACAAAGCAATTACCGCCCTATTTTTTTGATTCCCATTTGGATGGTGTACAGGATTTAGCTCTAATCCATCCCACCACCACGTTGCTCCATTTACTGCTAAGGTTTAATGTCTAGATTTTCATAAATTACATCTAATTGGCCATTATTGTTCAAATCAGAGGTGATCGACACTGAAAGCTCCATATTTTAGTTTTCAAAAATAATAAAATTCATAAAAGACGACAAATTAACTTGACTTAACACTGTTCTATTCGTAGCTTCTGCTCATCTTTTCTAACTTTATAACGTATGGTTATTTTGAGTAAAAAAGAATATTTTTAAAGTCCTGTAATTAAACATTTATTATATTGAAGAGGAATACTGATATGAGTGGCGACATCATAAAAGTTTCAAGAAACACGGAAAATGCACCAAAAAGTTCTGTATCTACACAAACTGTAGCTTTTTCTCATTACAATAATATTTCAGCTCAATTACCTGTAGACCCTAAAACTGGTGAAATTCTAGCTGGTGGTGTAAAAGAGCAGGCAAAGCAGTGCTTAGCAAATATTAAAGCAATTGTAGAAAGTATCGACCATGTTATTGATGATGTTGTTAGAATCAATATATTCCTTAAGAATATCTCAGATATTGACGCTGTAGACGAAGTTTATGCAACATTCTTCCCAAGCTATCTTCCTACACGGACGACAGTCGCAGTTGCAGCTTTACCTTTGGATGATGCTTTGCTACAAATTGAAGCAGTTATTTCAAACGGTGAAGGTACACCTTCACAAGAGCCTTGCGATCTCATAAAAGTTTCAAGAAATACGGAAAATGCACCAAAAAGTTCTGTATCTACACAAACTGTAGCTTTTTCTCATTACAATAATCTTTCAGCTCAATTACCTATCGATCCTAAATCTGGTAAAATAATAGCTGGTGGTGTAAAAGAACAGGCTGGACAGTGCCTAAAAAATATCAAGGCAATTTTAGAAAGTATCGACGTTCCTTTTGACGATATTGTTAAAATAAATATCTTCCTTAAAAACCTCTCGGATATTGAAGCCGTAAACGAAGTTTATACAACATTTTTCCCAGACTCGGCTATCGCCAGGACCGCAGCCTATATTCCTGCACGGACAACAGTTGCAGCGTCAGCTTTACCTATGGATGCTTTGGTACAAATTGATGCAGTTGTGTCACACGGAGATGGTACCCCCCCACAAGCTGTTGAAGACAGGCATGGAATCGTCATAAGGGCAAACAATACGGAAAATGCACCAAAAAGTTCTCTATATACACAAACTGTAGCTTTTTCTCATTACAACCATATTGCAGGTCAATTACCTTTAGACCCAAAAACGGGTGAAATGGTAGCTGGTGGTGTAAAAGAGCAGGCTGGACAGTGCCTAAAAAATATCAAGGCAATTGTGGAAAGTGTCGACCACGTTATGGACGATGTAGTTAAAGTAAATATCCAACTTAAAAATATCGCAGATATTGATGCTGTAAACGAAGTTTATACAACATTCTTCAAAAGCGATCTTCCTGCACGAACAACGGTTGGCGTTTCAACTATCCCTATGGATGCTTTGGTACAAATTGATGCAATTGTTTCTAACGGTGAAGGTACACCTCCACAAGCATAATTGGCATTACTGTGATACAGCTATTGTAAATGTATCATTAGGTTATAAAAGCCTATCTCAAGCATTCAGCAAAGAAGGAATTGTTGTTGAGCAGTTAAGCTAAGCATATTGTGACCTGCCCCACCTAACCGGTCCACCTGTAAGTTAGTGAATCAGGACACGTGACCTATTCTCTTGAACCCCACTAATTGGCCGTAATCTTGCTCCATCACATCAGTGGATCACATTTCCTATTGCAATGCAGTTCATCGGCCTCATGGCTGCTACGATCCCTGCATCCCTGATCATGCAACGTGTGGGCCGGAGGCGTGGTTTTATCTTGGGTAATTTAATCGGCATCACAGGAGCGG
>JABDPQ010000513.1 GCA_013042695.1 Desulfobacterales bacterium
GGGCAGCGTAGTGTTTTACTCCGTTGTTGTGAAAAAATTGTACTAAGATATCTTTTTTTATTATACAGAAGGGGTTTACCATAATGTACGCAATAGTCAGGTCCGGAGGAAAACAGTATCAGGTTGCTTCTGGTGACCAGGTAAGAGTTGAAAAAATTGACGGGAAGATTGGTGACACCATCGAGCTCGATGACGTTTTGATGATAGTGGACGGTGAGCAGGTCACAGTCGGTCAGCCCGTCGTGGAAAACGCCAAAGTCGTTGCTACCATTTCAGAGCAGGGCAAGAACAAGAAAATAAAAGTTTTTAAAAAGAAAAGAAGAAAAGGATATCGCTTGATGAAAGGGCATCGTCAAGCTTACACAGCATTGAAAGTAACTGCTATTACGGCATAGCACGTTACTCATTAAATTGGTTATTATTGATTAAGAAACATCTGGAGTAGAATATGGCTCATAAAAAAGCTGGCGGCAGCTCGAGAAACGGTCGAGATAGTATTGGACAAAGGCGGGGCGTCAAAAAGTTCGGTGGAGAACCTGTCAGGGCGGGTAACATCATCGTCAGGCAGCTTGGAACTAAGATTCATCCAGGCACTAATGTTGGTTGTGGCAGAGACTATACCTTGTTTGCCAAAGTAGATGGTGTGGTAAAATTTGAAGCTTTTGGCAAAAACAGAAAAAGAGTAAGCGTTTACCCCGACGTCTAAGAACGGAAATAGAACTGCATTCATGTGCAGTTTTTACTATACTTGACTCGACTTCTACTTCATGTAGCGGTCGAGTTTTTTTTTGCTCTGACTGCCACGACAACGTAACTGCTTAGAGGGCGATAGAACGTCTACTCGCTATGCGTCTTATTGGCTTATTGGCTCCGGCTAATAAAAATAGCCTGATATAGTCGTTTTTTTTTAAAACAAGGTAAGAAATGTCTTTTGTAGATCAGGCAAAATTTTTCGTAAAAGGTGGCGATGGCGGTAATGGCTGCGTCAGTTTCAGGCGAGAGAAATATGTGCCGAGAGGTGGGCCAAACGGCGGAGATGGAGGCAAGGGTGGGGATGTCATTATCAGAGCAGCAAAACACTTGCACTCATTAATCGATTTTAAATATAAATCTCACTTCAAGGCAGAACGTGGTATGCATGGGCTGGGAAAGGACATGCATGGCAGGAGTGGCAAACATTACACCCTTGAAGTACCTATCGGTTCTGTGATCAAAGATGCAGATACCGATCGCGTCATAGTCGATTTGATCGCTGATGGGCATGAAGTCATCGTTGCCGCTGGGGGGAGCGGCGGTCTTGGCAATGCACATTTTGCCAGTGGGGCAAATAGAACGCCCCGGTATTCGACAAAAGGTAAAACTGGCGAAGAAAAATGGCTTAAAATTGAACTTAAACTCATTGCGGATGTTGGTCTTGTCGGGCTGCCTAATGCCGGAAAATCAAGCATATTAGCAAGGTTATCTGCTGCTAATCCGAAGATAGCCGATTATCCGTTTACCACGCTTGAACCTCAACTTGGCGTCTTACACCAAAAATACTTTGATCCCTGCATAATTGCCGATATCCCTGGTCTCATCGAAGGTGCTCATCAAGGATTAGGACTTGGGCACTCATTTTTGAGGCATATAGAAAGAACCTCAATAATTCTCCATGTTCTTGATATTTCGGTTGATAAACATTACGAAAATTTTAAGATTATAGAAGATGAGCTGTTTTCATACAAAAAAGAGCTTGCTGATCGTGTGAAGATTGTTGTTTTGAATAAAATCGATCTTGTCGATGCGGACATGGTAAAAGAAATTGCAGAAGAGTATCTTGGTTATGGGGTAACAACGGCGTGTGTCTCTGCTAAGACAGGTGAAGGAATAGAGCGGCTCAAAGATGAATTGATTGCCAGTTTGGAAGGCGCGAAGACGAGCCGAGATGAATATCAGGAGCCTATCACATGACAGGTGAGTTATCCTTGGAGGAAGGATTATATTTTCGTCAGACATTATTTGACCGAGCACGCCGAATTGTTGTCAAGGTTGGAAGTGCTGTTCTCACTGATAAAAATGATATTGCCCTTGATGTTGTCAATAATATCGCCAAAGAAATATCTTTTTTACACAACAGTGGAAGAGAAGTGATCATCGTTAGTTCTGGAGCAGTAGCCGCAGGCCGAAGAAAAATTAGCTACAGCAGCATGTTAGAGCCGGGGATCAAGGAAAAGCAGGCACTTGCCGCCATTGGTCAGTCTTATCTGATGCAAACCTATGACAAGGTGTTTGCATCCTACGATAAATCAATAGCTCAAATCTTACTGACCCATTCTGACCTTACCAAAAGAAGACGTTATCTCAACATCAGAAATACGCTTTTTACCTTGCTAAAACTTGGTGTAATTCCAATAATTAATGAAAATGATTCAGTATCGGTTCAAGAACTTAGATTTGGGGATAATGACACACTTGGCGCACACATCACCAATCTTATTGAAGCTGATATGTTTATCTGTCTTACCGATGTAATTGGGTTATATACGGGTAATCCGATGACAGACTCAAACGCGCAGCCAATTTATACCGTTACTGAAATTACCCCTGAGATAGAAGCGATGGCTGGTAATGTAGAGAGTGCATTGGGTACCGGTGGCATGCAATCAAAAATAAAGGCTGCTAAAATTGTCTCGACGGGAGGAGGGAGTTCATTTATTGGGCCTGGCAAAGAAGAGGGAATTTTGCAGAAATTGTTCAGCGGTCAAATGATCGGCACTTTTTTTCTGCCGTATCAAGAACGGATGCAGAGTCGGAAAAGATGGATCGCTTCCGTGTTACATCCAAAAGGAGTACTCACCCTCGATGATGGAGCCTGTTCAGCTTTGTTAAAGAGCGGCAAAAGTTTGCTGCCATCGGGGATATTGCGTGTCGAAGGAACGTTCGGAGTAGGAGACGCTGTTCATTGCGCCAATAATAATGGCCAGTTGATCGCTGTCGGTTTGATTAATTACAACTCTGAGGATACCGCAAAAATCATCGGGCAGCACTCTCAGAAGATAGCTGAAATATTAGGGTATAAAGACAGTGATGAGGTTTTGCACCGCGATAATTTAGTAATTTTGTAACCCCTCGATACAAAGTGGAGGCAGTCAATGAATCAAGCAGCGTCTTATGAGAAGGTGATTGAAGAGATGGCAGAGCGGGCAAAACATGCTTCTCGTTCACTTGCAAATCTTTCTAGCGATAAGAAGAACACGATTCTGCATCAGGTTGCTGAAATCTTATCTGAGCGGAAATCAGCTATTCAGGCTGAGAACACCAAAGACCTTCAAGCCGGCAAGATGAATGGCCTATCAGAAGCGATGCTCGATCGACTTGCACTGACAGACATGGTTATCCAGAGTATGAGGGACGGATTGTTTGAGGTCATGAACCTGCCTGATCCGATTGGCCAGGTGACTGAAATGGTGAAACGGCCTAACGATTTGCTTGTCGGTCGAATGAGAGTGCCTCTTGGGGTCATTGGCATGATATATGAGTCTCGACCCAATGTGACAATCGATGCTGCGGCGCTGTGTCTTAAAACAGGAAATAGTGTCATTCTCCGAGGCGGCTCGGAAGCAATTTACTCAAATCTCGCCTTGGCTTCAGTGCTGCAGGATGCCCTTTCCAAAGTTGGCGTGGATCCTGATGCCGTTCAGGTTGTGCCGATTACAGACCGGGGTGCGGTAACCTCTTTACTGAACCAGGAGTCTGCCATAGACCTTATTATTCCACGGGGAGGAGAAGGGCTCATCAGGTTTGTCGCTGAGAATTCCAGAATACCAGTTCTCAAACATTACAAAGGGGTCTGCCATATTTATGTTGATCAGGACGCTGATCTAAAAAAAGCAACGCCGATTATTATCAACAGTAAAGTGCAGCGTCCAGGTGTCTGTAATGCCCTTGAGGGTCTCCTGATCCATCGCCATTTAGCAGGCACGTATTTGCCTGAAATTGCCGATGCGCTTGATCAGGCAGGTGTGACTATGGTCGGCTGTTCGGTAGCTGTAACGAAAAGCTCCCTGATACACCCGGCTGCCGAAAGTGATTGGGGAACAGAGTTTCTCGATTTGAAAATCTGTATCAAAGTGGTTGAATCTGCTCAAGAGGCCAAGGATTATATCGATCGCTATGGATCTCAGCATACTGAATCCATTATTACCGAGAACTACTCTGCTGCAAAAGATTTTATTGAAACGGTCGATGCCTCTGCAGTCATGGTAAACAGTTCAACTCGCTTTAACGACGGAGGGCAGCTGGGGCTGGGAACAGAAATTGGTATCAGCACCACAAAATTACATGCCTATGGGCCTATGGGACTTGAAGAGCTGACGACCAGAAAATTCGTTGTTTATGGAACAGGTCAGGTAAGAGATTAATGTCTGTCGTTGGTTTGTTAGGGGGAACTTTCAATCCTGTACATAACGGTCATCTTCAACTCGCTGAGGGTGCACTAATAGAGGGAGGTTTGGACAGCATCATGTTTATCCCTGCTGCCCATCCACCTCACAAGGGTGAATTTAACATAATAGCTGTTCAGCATCGACTGAGAATGCTTCAACTTGCCGTGTCCGGATATGAGTACTATCACGTTTCCACACTTGAGCTCGATCGTTCGCATCCATCATATACGATTCATACGCTAAATACTCTCAGAGACATAACTGAGATCGACACGGTCTATCATTTTATTATTGGTGGTGATGCATTTTTGGAAATTGAGACCTGGTTTCATTGGCAGGAGGTAATTCACACAACAAACTTTATGCTGGCCCATCGATCGGGACATGCACATGATGACGTTGAATTTCTTCTGGTGCGCAACGGGTTTGCACCGCTTGATGATGATCAAAAGATCTGGAAACATCATCAGTATGGTAATGTTGTCCGATTTCTTATATGCCAGATAGATGATATCTCCTCAAGTGATATAAGGAAATTGCGGTCATCTAAAAAGCCCTGGAATCATTTAGTTCCCAATTCCGTTGGCCGCTACATTGTAAACAATTCCCTCTATTGTTGATGAATAATTATTCGTACAATATCTGTAAGATAGAATCTACCGCGACTAATTGACTTTGATTTCTGCTCAATTAACGATAGAATAACAATTACTTTAACTGTTTTTATTGGCAATGAAGGCAAGAGAATCATCGGATAAGTATGGCTCGAAAAAGAAGAATAGCTTC
>JABDPQ010000046.1 GCA_013042695.1 Desulfobacterales bacterium
AGAGACTGCGCTATGCGGATCACAAACATTTTCAGACCAAGACCTTGGAGATTCTTTTCAATGCAGACGGCAGCGAGGGGCGCCTTGAAAGAGCGCTTAATCGAATTTGCCGTTATACCGAAGACGCTATCGAAGATGGCTATTCCATTATCCTCTTATCCGATCGCGGTATGGACAGTGACCACGCTCCGATACCCTCCCTTCTTGCCACTGGGGCAGTTCACCATCACCTGATCCGCGTCGAAAAAAGAGGTATGGTTGATATAGTGGTCGAGACGGGAGATGTCCGAGAGGTTCATCATTTTGCCACTGTGCTCGGTTATGGTGCTTCTGCCATTAACCCGTACCTCGCCTTTGAATCATTGATTGATATGACAGATAATGGCCTCCTGGGTGAAATTACTGCTGAAAATGTCATCGCAAAATACATCCAGGCCATTAACAACGGCTTGCTGAAGATCTTATCAAAAATGGGGATTTCCACTCTGGCCTCCTATCAGGGCGCTCAGATTTTCGAGATTCTTGGCATCAACAAGGAAGTTGTCAGTAAATACTTCAGTGGCTCGGTCAGCCGTATACAAGGGCTGGGTCTTGATCAGATTGCCCAGGAGACTCTGCGCAAGCATCGAAAAGGATTTCCTACTCGCGGTGGAGGAGGCAAGGTCCTTGACTCAGGCGGTGATTATAGCTGGCGCAGTGACGGAGAGCGCCATCTCTTTAATCCAACCACGATCCGTTTGCTGCAGGAAGCTACTCGTGAAGGCGATTATGACAAATTCAAGGAGTACTGCCGTAGCGTAGATGATCAGAGTAAGGCTGCATATACCCTTCGGGGCTTGATGGAGTTTAAAACTGATCGGGACCCCATACCAATCGCGGAAGTGGAACCGGCTCAGCACATCCTCAAACGATTTGCAACCGGGGCTATGTCATTTGGCTCCATATCCTGGGAAGCGCATACCACGCTTGCTATCGTTATGAATCGGATTGGCGGTAAATCGAATTCTGGAGAAGGCGGTGAAGATCCAGTCCGCTATAAACTCCTGCCCAATGGTGATGATATGTGTTCTGCCACCAAGCAGGTAGCCTCAGGGCGATTCGGGGTAAATAGCTATTATCTGAGTAAAGCTAAAGAATTGCAGATCAAGATGGCGCAGGGTGCAAAACCGGGAGAGGGGGGGCAGCTGCCGGGCCACAAAGTCAGTGGGTGGATTGGCCGTACCCGAAACTCTACCCCGGGTGTTGGGCTGATTTCACCGCCACCGCATCACGATATATATTCTATTGAGGATCTGGCTCAATTGATTTTCGATTTAAAGAATGCCAATCGCCAAGCACGCATCAACGTCAAGCTGGTTTCTGAAACCGGCGTTGGTACAGTAGCTGCTGGAGTCTGTAAAGCCAAGGCAGATGCGGTGCTTATCTCAGGTTACGACGGCGGTACCGGTGCCTCTCCTATCAGCTCCATTAAGCATGCCGGGCTTCCTTGGGAACTTGGACTTGCAGAAACGCACCAGACGCTGGTACGCAATAAACTGCGCAACCGCATTATTGTACAGACCGATGGCCAGATGAAGACATCCCGTGATCTTGCGGTAGCCACGCTTCTCGGGGCAGAAGAGTGGGGGGTAGCCACCGCTGCACTGGTGGTTGAAGGCTGCATCATGATGCGCAAATGCCACTCCAATACCTGTCCCGTCGGTGTTGCCACTCAGCGCGAGGACCTGCGTGCCAAATACACCGGCAATGTTGACCATGTCGTCACCTTTTTCGAATTTCTTGTCGAAGGTTTACGTGAAATCATGGCAGAGCTTGGGTTTCGTTCTATAAATGAGATGTGCGGGCAATCAAATTGTTTAAAATTTCGGGATGATGTAGTCCATTGGAAGTATAGCAGCCTTGATCTCTCTCCAATTACCTTTCGTGAGACAATCGGTGAAGAAGAAGGGCTCTACTGCTCAAAAGAACAGAATCACTTAATGGACAATATTCTTGACTGGCAACTTCTTGAGGCTGCAAAACCGGCACTTGAAAAAGGTGAGAAAATTGAAGCCTCCTATAATATTCTCAATGTTAATCGAAGTGTCGGTACTGTCCTTTCCAACGAAATCTCTAAGCGCTATAAGGGACGGGGGCTGCCGGACGGTACGATAAAATTCAAGCTTCGTGGTTCTGCCGGACAGTCTTTTGGTGCTTTCAATGCCAGAGGGGTTGAGCTCGAACTCGAAGGTGATGCCAATGACTATTTTGGCAAAGGATTGTCAGGTGGTCATCTCAGCGTTTATCCTGACATTACGGCACCGTTTTTAGCCGAAGAAAATATAATTATCGGCAATGTGGCCTTTTACGGCGCAACTGGTGGTAAAGCTTTTATCCGTGGTCTTGCAGGAGAACGATTTTGCGTTCGAAACTCCGGAGCTGAAGTTGTTGTTGAAGGAGTTGGCGATCATGGCTGTGAATACATGACGGGAGGCAAGGCTGTGATTCTTGGCAGCACCGGACGCAATTTCGGCGCGGGAATGTCCGGAGGTATTGCTTATGTACTTGATGAGGCAGGTGATTTTGCCAGCAAATGCAATATGGGCATGATTGAGCTTGAGGATCTTGAAGATCGTGAAGAAATTGACATGTTGCGTGGACTTATTGAGAAGCATCAGGCCAAGACTGGCTCACCCGTAGCTGAACGCATCCTGGAAAATTGGGAAAAGTGGGTCGGTCAGTTTGTCAAGGTAATGCCAACAGATTATAAACGTATACTTAGTTATATCAGAAAAGTACGCAGTACAGGTAAGTATAGTAATGAGGATGACATAATGGATGCCGCCTTTGATATGCATATTAAAAATCTGTTGATTGAAACCCAGGCCAGGGATGTGGAAATGAACATAGCCCAGGTTACCCAGTCGCAATAACGATACTGAGGGTCTGATCAAATCCCCCTGTTCACAGATAGATAGGTAAGGAGAATACATCATGGGTAAACCAACTGGTTTTCTCGAATTCAACCGAAAAACTAATCCGTCCCGCCCCGCTCGGGAGCGTCTCGATGACTGGCGTGAAGTATATATACTGCGCGAAGACCAACAATCGGTAAAGCAAGGTGCCCGCTGTATGGATTGTGGCGTCCCGTTCTGTCACCAAGGAACAATTATCGAGGGCGGTGCCACGGGCTGTCCCATTGATAATCTCATTCCCGAATGGAATGATCTTATTTTTCGAGGACGCTGGAAAGAAGCGCTCGACCGTCTTCATCACACCAACAATTTTCCAGAATTTACCGGTCGCGTATGTCCTGCACCATGTGAGGCAGGTTGCGTTTTAGGCATCAATGAGCCTCCCGTGAGTATCCACGACAATGAAAGAACTATCATAGATAAAGGCTTTGAAAACGGCTGGGTCATCCCTGAACCACCTGAGGAACGCACCGATAAGAAAGTTGCCATAGTCGGCTCTGGTCCCGCCGGTTTGGCATGCGCCGCTCAGCTCAATCGGGCGGGCCACCAGGTAACCGTTTACGAGCGAGATGATCGCATCGGTGGTTTGTTGATGTATGGTATCCCGACCATGAAGCTTGACAAGGATGTTGTTCAGCGTCGAATAGATCTGCTCGCCGCAGAGGGTATCGATTTTCGCCCAGGTGTAGATGTTGGCAAAGACCTTAGCGCAGAAGAACTAAAGGGTCAATGTGATGCAGTGGTTCTTGCATGTGGTGCCACCAAACCGCGCGATCTGCATATTGAGGGGCGTGATCTGAAAAATATTCATTTTGCCATGGACTTTTTACGCGCTAACACCAAAAGTTTACTTGATAGTGAACTCACCGATGGCAAGCACATTTCCGCTCGGGGTAAGAAAGTTGTCGTCATCGGAGGAGGTGATACGGGAACCGACTGTGTTGGTACCGCCTTAAGACATAAAGCTGCGTACGTTTCCCAGCTCGAGATCCTGCCTAAACCTGGAGCGGAGCGTGACAATGAAAACAACCCTTGGCCCCAATGGCCTCAAACACTCAAGGTCGATTATGGTCAAAAAGAAGCAATCTATGTACAGGGAAAAGATCCTCGCGATTACCTGATTATGACTAAAAAGTTTGCAGGCGATGAAGCGGGTTATGTCAGGTCCCTGCATATCGTTTCAGTTCAGTGGGATAAAGATGAGCAGGGACGCTTCATTCCTCGTGAAGTGCCAGGCACTGAAAAAGTTATTGAGGCCGACCTTGTGCTCCTGGCGATGGGATTTCTTGGACCAGAAGACTATTTACCAGATCAGTTCAGCCTGGAGCGTGATCCACGGTCCAACATCAGAGCCGAGCACGAAAAATACAGTACGAGCATTGAAGGGGTTTTTGCCGCCGGCGATGTCAGGCGCGGTCAGTCACTTGTCGTATGGGCCATAAACGAAGGCAGAGGGTGTGCCAGAGAGGTTGATAAATACCTAATGGGTGAGACCTATCTTCGATAATTTCAGCCAATACAGCGGACCCAATACTAGACGGCAAAAAGGATTCCTGAGCCGTCTAGTATTGGTTGGAGTCTGTTGAAATGGCGGAAGACGCAATCTTGCACGAAGGCGATCTGCCGCCTTTTCAACAGAGCTGGCAGGAGTTTTTCACCAGAAGCGGATTATGCCGGGAAACGTACCGCCGGTTCAGATCAATTATCTTTCATTATTATTTTACCCACCAGCGAATTTTTAGCTGGCGTTCCCACATAACTCCTTACCGGGTAGTCGTCTCGGAATTGATGCTGCAGCAGACGCAAACCATTCGGGTCGCAGAAAAATTTGAGCCCTTTATCACCGCATTTCCTGATTTTAACTCCCTTGCCAGGGCACGATTTGCTGAGATATTGACAGTATGGAAAGGGTTGGGATACAACAGGCGGGCCAAATATCTGCAGGACATTGCCCAAATGGTGATCCAGCAGTATGGCGGCAGCCTGCCGGATGATCCGGATACGCTGCGCTTATTTCCAGGAATTGGTCCGGCGACTGCTGCCTCAATTTGTGCTTTTGCCTATAATGCACCGACGGTTTTTCTTGAGACCAATATCAGAACTGTTTTTATCCATTTTTTCTTTGCTGAAAAGACTACGGTTCATGACCGAGACATCCTGCCTTTAGTCGAGCAAACGCTTGATTCTCAGCGTCCGCGAGAGTGGTATTATGCATTGATGGATTATGGGGTGATGCTGAAAAAGACGATTGGCAATCTTGGCCGCAGAAGCAGTCACTACACGAAACAGTCGCGCTTTGAGGGATCCGATCGACAACTGCGCGGCAAGATTCTCCAATTACTCCTCGATAGACAGCAGCTCAGCAATGACGAGTTACCACGTCTGCTTGGCGAGAAAGGTGAGCGCATCAATCGCATTGTCACAGCGCTAAGTGACGACGGCATCATATTGCTGAGACGAGGCAACCTGACGTTAGATTAAGGAGCGCTCGGTGCTTGGTGAAATGAGCTTTGGCCACAGAGATTATTCTGCTGCAGATTCGATGAGTGATGCGGCTTCTCTTTCTTCAAAGAAAAAATGCAGAAGGAGACAAAAAGAGATCAAGGTGGCAACGGCAAGAACCAGATTGTTTTTTGCAAAAGGTGCCATAATACCGATTACCAGCCAGTGAATCGAGATGATTCTCCACGAATTGAGCTTTAATGGAAAATCATTCCAGCGAATTAGGATTAAAAGTCCGCTTAAACTCCAGCCATATAGTGAAAGATAGGCGTGACATGATAACAGCAGTTTACCCCAATTCTCGTATAGTGCAGGAAAGTCAGCCAGAATAATATAGTAAACGCCGGTAATTCCTGTAAAAACCAAGAAAACCATCCCGGAAAGAAGGAAATGCTTCTGCTGCACGTTAATGCCAAGGAGCAGGAAAAAGGAGAATATCAAAACGACGGCAACGAAGAGAATAACCGCAATAGAGAATTTTGCAGTGGGCAGTTCGAAGATGATAAACAGAAAAAAAATAATCACACCAAGATTGACCGTCCAGAAGAACGCCTGCTTGAAAGCTCTTAGGAGCGAGCTGATATCACGGCGTATAAAAGAAAACATCACCGACATGGTAATCAGTGAGACGGGAAATGAAAAGCCGAGGAAAAAAACGTTTAAGGTGAGGTTTTTATAGGGCAGCCAGTGCAGTA
>JABDPQ010000518.1 GCA_013042695.1 Desulfobacterales bacterium
TCATAATTCCATCTGATCGTAAGAAAGGGTTATATCTCGATGCCTTGCATAGATAGTAGAGCCCCTGATACTATCTGCTATTCTTTAATTAAAAAGCAATAATAGGCAAGATAAAAATCAACGTATTCCGAGTGTATGTAAAATATGCTGCCGTTTATTGAGCCACGCAGCTTCGGACTTGAGCAGTCTCTTGCTTCGCTTTATCTCCAGTTGCTGCTGTCCCCCCTGAGAAGTGGCCGGTCGGAGGCGCGACACGGACCGTTGCAATTTTGTTCTGAACGAAAAAGTCGATACCGTCCTTTCCCTGAACCTTGTTCGTTCCCAAATGGGAATCTTTAATGCCGCCAAATGGCAAGTAGGGGTGAGGTGCGCAAACCCCGACATTGACACCGACCATACCGGCGTTGGCTTCCGAGATGAAATGCTCCGTATAATATTGGTTCTGGGTGAAGATACAGGCTCCATTGCCAAAAGGCTGGGCCCGGATGATTTCCAAAACATCCTCGAGGTCTCTGATTTTCATCACCGAAACTACCGGACCG
The DNA here is from genome assembly GCA_013042695.1 of Desulfobacterales bacterium. Lineage (GTDB taxonomy): Bacteria > Desulfobacterota > Desulfobulbia > Desulfobulbales > Desulfocapsaceae > JABDPQ01. The sequence continues at coordinate 543 of JABDPQ010000518.1, forward strand.
AAAATTTCTTCCTTGGCAATCGTCCGACATGGGGTGACTCCCTCAAAAATGGTTGGTGCAACAAAATAACCGTTCTTATTTTTTTCAGGCATTTTGGGATTTCGCCCATCCAGGACAAGAGTTGAGCCTTCTTTAATGCCAATATCAATGTATTGCTCGATCTTCTTTTTGGCTTGGGCGGAAATAACCGGTCCCATATAGACATCCGGGTCCAGTGCATCACCTGTTTTGATACTCTTGCCGGCTTCGATCATTTTTTCCAGAAGAGAATCATAGACCTCCGGCACGACAGCAACGATTGAACCTGCAAGACAGCGCTGGCCAGCCGATCCAAAACAGGAATGGATAAAGTTGTCAATAAACAGATCGGGCTGAACATCCTCCATGGCCACGAGAATATTCTTGGCCCCACCGAGAAGCATGCTGCGTTTGCCGCCACGCCCGCACGCTTCGGCCATCGCTTTCGCTGTGGGGGTTGAGCCGACCAGGCAGACACCGCTCATTTTCGGATCCTCATACCAGGTTCCCGGGACGGTCCGATTTCCATGAATAATATTGACGACTCCGTTTGGCAGCCCAACGGCTTGAAAGATATCACCAATTCCCTGCATGAAAAGCGGAGATTGGGTTGATGGTTTGTAGATAAAGGTGTTACCGACGCCGATGGCAAACGGAACAAACCAGGCAAAAACCAGGGCCGGAAAATTAAACGGAGCCACGCCACCGAAAACCCCTAACGGCTCCTTGACTACACGTCCGCTGATGTTGGCTGAGATTCCCTGGAGGAACTCACCTTGGATCAGGGTCGGAATGGAACAGGCGGTTTCAAAGATCTCAATAATTCTCCGAACCTCTCCCCGAGCCTCGCTGATATGTTTGGCCTGATCCGTGGCAATGGCCACGGCCAGGTCTTCTTCACGATCAATTATGGCCTGCCTGATATCGAAAATATACCCCATCCGTTTCGACAGAGAAAGTTTGCGCCATGAGTCATAGGCAGAATAAGCGGAATCTATGCTTTCTTTTGAGGTTTTTTCAGAAGAAAGTGGCACTTCACCAATTTGTTCTCCTGTTGAAGGGTTGAACAAGGAAACGGCGTCAACTCCGGTCTCTTCCACCCATTCGCCGTGAATAAAATTTTTAATTTGTATGTCTTGGTTCTTGTCAGGCATTATACACCCTCCTTTACATCTGATTTGTTTGTGAAAGTGATCCCTTCACTGCAAGCTGTAACAACATAAGCTTTGCCATATGACGAGTTTGATTGGAAAGAACAGGAGAACAAGAAATCATCCTGATCTGTAATGTATCAGAGCACCCAGCAGACTAATTGGAAAAAGAAGCCTGTTGGGCAGATTTTATTTCAGATTCATATTGTGCTTCATAGAATTTATAAATATACTTTTTCTGGTACTCATAGGACCAGTGTACATGCTGCAAAATTTTTGCCGCTTCTTCTCCATTCCCATGCTGCAGATAGGCGATGAACTGCTTATGTTCTTCGCAGTTTCTCAACTCCCATTCTCGGATATAGTTTTGACGGGGAAAATCATAGAGGCGATGTTTTATCGGCAGAATAAATTTTTTCAAAAGCTCATTATCTGAGACATCAAGATAAACATTATGGAACTGCAGGTTGGTTTTAAAAAGCCGAGAGAAATTATCGCTCTTGATATCAGAAACCATCTTCTCGTTCAGATCTTCAAGCTTCTTTATATGAGATGGTTTTATTTTCTCGATGCAATCAATGACAATAAATGCCTCAACCAGACCGACCGCATCATAAGCATTCCTGACATCATGGAGTCGAAGCTTATTCACTCGAACTCCTCTGCGCGGCAGTATCGTTACAAACCCTTCCAGCTCAAGGTGAATTAAGGCATCTCTGAGGGGCGTCTTGCTGATACCGAGCTGCCTGGCTATTTGGCCGATGTTAATAGTTGATCCGGGCAGCAAGGCACCATGGTTCATTTGTTTGCGTAAATACTCATAGACCTGCTCGCTCAGCGATGAAAACTTCAGCTCACCATCCATTGTTCCATTCCTCACCAATAGTAATCAAGACTTCATACTTTCCTGCAGGACAAACCAGTTTCTCAACGGTACGTCATGTCAAGAGAATGGAAAGTATAAAGTCTTTAGGCAGATGTCGGTTTATAAGAATTCCTCAATCGGCGTATAAGCCATGTCAAAGGCTTCGGCCACTGCTTTATAGGTTACTTTGCCTTTAACAACGTTGGCGCCTAATTTAATCTCCTTGTTTTCCTGCATGGCTTTCTTCCACCCCTTGTTGGCAATTTGCAGCGCATAGGGAAGAGTTGCGTTGGTCAGAGCACGCGCCGACGTCCTGGCAACTGCTCCAGGCATATTGGCAACACAGTAATGGATGACACCATCAATTTCAAAGCAAGGATCATCATGGGTTGTTGGCCGAGATGTTTCAAAACAACCGCCCTGGTCGATGGCAACATCAACGATGACAGAACCTTTTTTCATCCCTTTGAGCATTTCCCTGGTAAGCAGCTTAGGTGCCTTTGCTCCTGCGACCAGAACCGCTCCGATAACCACATCCGCCTCATTGACAAGTCTTGCCAGAACGGTGGCATTGGACATGACCGGAAAACAGTTGGCGGGCATAACATCATCTAGATATGCCAGTCGCTCAAGATTTGTATCAAGGATGTATACTTTTGCACCAAGACCGCAGGCCATCTTGGCAGCATTGATTCCAACCACACCGCCTCCGATGATAACGACGGTTGCCGGCTCTACTCCGGTCACTCCACCAAGAAGAATACCCATACCGCCCTGTGGCATTTCAATATACTTCGCTGCCTCCTGGGTCGCCATCCGCCCTGCCACCTCACTCATCGGCACCAGAAGCGGAAGTGCGCCGTTGTCTTTTTCTATAGTTTCATAGGCAATCGCAATAGATTTGCTTGTAATAAGCGCTTTGGTCTGCGGCTCATCTGCCGCCAAATGCAGATAGGTAAAAACAATCTGGTCTTCCCTGATCAGATCATATTCTGAGGGCTGGGGTTCTTTGACATGCATCACCATGTCTGATTTCTGATAGATCTCAGCAGGGGTATCAATAATAGTGGCTCCTGCTTCGACATACTCGGCATCAGGATATCCGGCACCTGTACCGGCTTCCTTTTCAACAAGAACCTGATGACCATTGTCAATCATGGCAATAACACCGGCAGGTGTCATGCTCACCCGCTTCTCAGCAATCTTAATTTCCTTTAGAATTCCGACGATCATTTTAGAATCTCCTCTTTTCTTATTGAAAGGTTTTCTCAATTGCACCAGCTACTGCAGAAACAACAGTATCAACCTGTTCCTTGGTGATAATTAAACTCGGGGCAAAATTCATAACATTATTAAGTCCATGAAAACTCGAGTTTGTTCTCCCGGCAATAACACCTTGGGCAAGGACATTTCCCATGAGTGCGGCCATCTGTGCTTCAGTAACAGGTTCTTTGTTGGTTCTGTCTAATACAAACTCAACTCCACAGAACAATCCTTGTCCTCTGACGTCACCGACAACATCGTATCTTCTCAATTCCTCTAGTTTTTCGAGCAAGTATGCACCAACAACTTTGCTATTTTCAACCAGATTTTCCTCCTCGATGATCCTCGTGCTCTCAAGGGCAGCCGTCATCGGGGCGGTACAGCCGCCATAAGTGCTGATATCCCTGAAATAGTTCAAACGGGCGTCAGGATCAGCGGGGTCATTCAAAAAGAGATCGTAGATCTCTTGCTTGACAACCGTCGCCGACAAGGCCTCGTAAGAACTCGCAAGACCTTTGGCCATAGTAATGATATCCGGATCAACATCAAAATGCTCATGGCCCCAGAATTTACCGGTCCTGCCAAAACCGCAGACCACCTCATCCATAATCAGCCAGATGTTGTATTTTCTGCAGATCTCCTGGAGTATGGGGTAATATTCCTTCACCGGTTTCAGGATGCCGCCGCCTGCTGTAATGGGCTCCACAGTCAAACCACCAATTGTATCGGGTCCTTCCTTGAGGATAATGTCTTCAACTTTTCGCGCACACTCAATGCTGCAATCCCCATAGGTCTTATCGTAGGGACACCGATAGCAGGCAGCATGAGGAAACTCTACAAATCCTTCAACAAATGGACCAAAATCCTGCTTTCTTTGCGCCTGGCCGGTTGAACTCATGGCACCGATGGTCGTGCCATGGTAATCGCGATCACGATACATTATCTTGTATTTACCCTTGCGTTCTGGACTGATTCTGGAGGCCTGCCTGATAATTTTATAGGCCTTCTCGTTAGCTTCTGAACCTGAATTAGAAAAGTATACCTTGTCAAGCCTAGGAAGCTTTTCAAGTAGTTTCTGGGCAAATTTTATGGCTGGAACCGTACCGAAGACACCGGCAAAATAGGGCATTTTTTTCATTTGAGCACATACTGCATCAGCAATGGAGTCCCTGCCATAACCTACCATGACGCTCCAGACACCGCCGGATGTTGCATCAAGATACTCCTTTCCCCTGATATCTTTTACCATCAGGCCTTTGCCTTCAACGACAACCATCTGTTCCTGCTTTTCAAAGAGCTTATGCGGCTTAAGATGATGCCAGAGACAATCTTTGTCGGCATTGACGATCTCTTCAGTATCATATGCCAACCAATCTGTTTTTGTTTCCATGAGGTACTCCTCCCAGGTGTTAACCTTGTTTAATTCATCTGCCGCGAAATGTATCTCGAGTTAAAAAAGTGTAACCGTTATGCACCCTGCTGTGAACGCATATCAGCGGGATTAATACCTGCAACAGGAACCGGATTTTTCATTGCGTCACGACGGAACGGTTCGCCTAATTCCTGATTGAGCAGAACCTCAATGAAGGTGGTTTTACCCTCTTCCATCTGTGCCTTAATGGCACCATCCAGCTTCTCGGTTAAATCATCCATTGAGGTTGTCTGAACACCGTCAACCCCGCACGCCTTGGCAATGGCGGCATAGGAAACTTGCTGATCCAACTCGGTTCCAACAAAATTGTCGTCAAACCAGAGCGTGGTGTTTCGCTTCTCGGCTCCCCACTGGTAGTTCCGGAAGATTATCATGGTAATCGCAGGCCAGCTCTTACGTCCACAGGCGGTCATTTCATTCATTGAAATCCCGAAAGCACCATCACCGGCAAAACCGACAACCGGAACGTCGGGTTTAGCAACCTTCGCACCACAGATCGCCGGAAACCCATAGCCGCAGGGGCCAAAAAGGCCAGGTGCCAGGTATTTGCGGCTCTGTTCAAACGTCGGATAGGCGTTGCCGATTGCACAGGCATTGCCAATATCTGAAGAAATTATTGCTTCTTTCGGCAGGGCTTTCATGATAGCCCTCCAGGCCATGCGGGAAGAGATTTTTTCCGGTTCGCGATTGCGAGCACGTTCATTCCAGGTGGTACCGGGATCGTCTTCCTCGTGATCCATCGCAGCAAGCTCTTCCGCCCAAGCAGCCTTGGTTGCCGCAATAGCCGTCTGCCGTTCTTGACGTTTTAAATCTCCGGCATTGTCGGGAAGCTGGGCCAGAATGGCATTGACAACTTTTTTGGCATCGCCAACAATACCAACGGTGACAGGCTTGGTCAGACCGATGCGGTCGGGATTAATTTCAACCTGTATAATTGCTGCATCTTTGGGCCAGTAATCAATTCCATAACCCGGCAGGGTAGAAAACGGATTTAACCGG
>JABDPQ010000519.1 GCA_013042695.1 Desulfobacterales bacterium
ACGGTAATGCCATTACGAACCATGAGGTTATATACAGCCTGAAGCGTAAATACTGATTTTTTAAAATCATCGCCCGTACCATTCAGACCGGTGACCAGACCATAGCCGATCAAACTGTTTGAACGAATTCCGCTTAATTTGGCAATGTCTTTAATGCGGGCAGCCTGGACGAGCAATGGCAGGCTGAGAAGTATTGCTAAAAAAGTAATAAACAAGACCGAACGTTTCATTGGATATCCATTTTTTTTGCTATTAGAGCACCAGTCATCAACTCGTCATCTAAAACGGCCAGATATTGTCAAAAGTCCTGCCAAGCCAGCCAGGTTCCTGTTTATCTGCCACTGGTCCACGGCCGGTGTAACTGATGCGGGCATTGAGAATTTTATTTGAATCAACCGTATTGGCGGCCGTTATATCCACTGGACGAACGATGCCGCTGAGATAGATGATTTGCACTTCGTTGTTTACCATTACTTCTTTGCCACCGCGAATTTTGAAATTTCCATTTGGATAGACATCAATTACTTGAGCAGAAAGTGAAGCCTCCAGATCACCGCTTCGTACAGTTCTGCCATTTCCTTCAAACGAGTTGCTAAAGTTGGCCGTAACGAGGTTGTTGAGGTCAATGTTGGAATCTGTTACAAAATCGTGGTTCTCAAGGCCAAAGAAATTGGGAATTCCAGCAGAGAATTCACTGTCTCGGCCAGAGGAGGTTTCAGCTTCTCGTGATGCGCTGGCTTTTTCTGTAATGGTGATTGTCACAAGGTCGCCAATATTCATTGCTTTATGATCGGAGAATAGAGAATAAGACTTGCTGCTCCACAAAGATCCATTTGTTCGTTCAGGTATCTGATCGGTCTGTATTTCCTCGAGCGGTTCAGGAATTTTGACGACATTATTGTTCTTTGGAGAACAGGCAGGGAGCAATATAAGAGAAAGAATGAGTGAAAGTGCAAGCTTGTACATGGCTATAAGCTAACCTCCACGAGTCCAGGTGCTTGAACCCGACAATAAATGAGTTTATTTGAATTGGAGTTTCGAACCCTGATTATTTCATCTTTTCTGCCATCAGCTTTTGCTATTCCAGTAGCCGTGAGTAATAGACCTCTATGGTTAATGACGATCCTGACTGGTTCACCACGATATATGACGGGTGGTTCTTCGATTGCCGTTGTATCGATCACGGACCCTGACTTGATAGCGCGCTTGACGATCGAACCGGCGACGTCACTTATTTGCAAAGCATACGCATCAACAGTTGAGAGATCACGGGTTGCTATCGCCAGAGCATCAGTGGTAAGAAGACTTCCATACTTCAAGTTACTCTTAGCAACAACGACTGGAGCTAATGCTTCTGTATGGCCGGAAATAGAAATGTTCTTCTTGACCCGGCCATCGACTTTGAAAATGATCGCAAAACGGCTGCTTCCTATGATGTCAGGGCTTGAAGGAACAACATCATAAGACAATTTTCCGGTTGGTAAATGAAAAGGTATAGGAAACGATTCAGGGATAAAGCGAATTTCAGCCTTGGGCAGCAAGGCACGTTTTTGCTCGATGAACTCGTTTATGATTGAGCTGATTTTTTCTGGCCCAACTATAATACTTCGACGCGTAACAAGCACTGTTGCGGATCCTTGCCAGGAAATTTCTGCAATATAACCATTTCTTTTTTCTACCTGGCCGATAACAGCTCGTGCATCAAGGTGTGTGGTCTGCCCAGGTGGTGGCGAGGGACAAACAACTTGTGTAGCAAGCGCATTGGACAACGGTGATTTATTAGACATTTCAACTATATCAGACAAATATATAGAATCAGTGTTAACTTCTGTGGCAGGTTTAAAGGTAATGTCCAAGGCGAACGCAGAGAAAGTCTGCAGAACGATACTTGTTACTATGAGTATTCTCAGCAGCATGGGGTCATTTAAATCAGATTAATGGTGGCCTGCATCATCTCATCAGACGTTTGGATTGTTTTTGAGTTGATTTCGTATGCGCGCTGCGTGGTAATCAGCAGGGTTAACTCTGAAACGATATTGACATTTGATCCCTCAAGAAATGTCTGAATCAAGATGCCATAGCCATCGTCGCCGGGTGTGGCAGCCACTGCTGTACCTGATGCAGCCGTTTCCTGGTAGAGATTGTCACCAAGGGATCTAAGCCCCTGCGCATTTGTAAATCTTGAAAGATCGATATTGCCGATCTCTGTACTTTCAGTATCATCACCAAGAACGGCACTGACTATGCCTGTTTCGCTAACTACAATATCACGTGCTCCGTCAGGAACGGTTAAGGCGGGTACGATAGGATACCCATTGGCAGTGGTGACCCTTCCTTCACTGTCACGTTTGAAATTTCCGGCACGAGTAAAAGCGTTATTTCCATTAGGCAGCTCTACTTCAAAAAAACCTGTTCCGTCGATTGCAACATCAAGCTCATTTTCGGTACCGATAAGATCGCCCTGTGTAAAGATCTTTGCAACGGCGTCTGGACGCACGCCAATTCCAACCTGGATTCCAGTCGGCGATTCAGTATCGGCAGAGGTCTGACTTCCCGGGACTTTTATGGTTTCATAGAGAAGGTCTTTGAATTCGGTAGTACTCTTTTTGAAGCCGGTAGTGCTGACATTGGCGAGATTATTTGCAATGACATCAACGCTCAATTGCTGAGCATTCATGCCTGTTGTGCCTGTATAGATTGATCGTATCATGATCTTATCCTGTTGAATTCAGATATTACGAAACAGTTCCAAGTTCGTCCTGCTGCTCACTAATCGTTGAGTACCCTTTAAGGACCTTGTGATATGTCTCATAGAGTCGGTGACCGGCAATCATCCTGGTCATCTCATCAACCATATTGACATTGGAAACTTCAAGGCCGCCTGATACTATTTGAGGATCAATCAAGGGGACTTCCTGGGTTCCCTGTTGAAGCTCAAACAGTGTGTTATCTCTTCGTTTAAGTTTTGCTGGATCATCTATATTTACAAGAGCAATCTGACCAACTTCCTCTCTATTGCCAATCTCATCAAGGCTCGATATGGCCCCAAGGCTATTAATTGATATCTTAGAGGTTCCAGCTTGAGGGATTTCAATAGGTGTGTCATTATCACTGAGAACCGGATAGCCATTTTTAGTCAGCAAGGCCCCATTCCCATCTAAATGAAAGGCCCCGTTTCGCGTATAGAGAGGACCTTCGGGTCCGAGAACCTTAAAAAAACCAGTTCCGTGTATGGCAAGATCATAGCTGTTGCCTGTTTCCTTTACTGGACCTGGGGTGAAATCAGTAAACGTTTGCCTGATGCGATTATAATTAATACCGTTTGCGTCTGTGGTCTGTTTGCTTCCCTGTAAAATCGATTCAAAACTGACCATCATTTTTTTGTAGCCGGTTGTGTTGACGTTTGCCAAATTGTTGGCAATGTTGGCTATGGCCTGTTCGCGCGAGACGGCACCAGCTAAAGCACTATATTTTCCTGAAACCATAGGTCATATCGTATGTAAAGGTTGATAGGGGAAATTACCTAGTTATATATCGGTTGCAAACTTTATTTCTTTAAAAAAAACAGACGAATATTCACCTGGAAGAGCAACTGGCTCACGATTTATGCGCAAGGCGAGAAAGCGTCACGAGCTGTTCGGCTTCCGGCAAGGAAATCAAGAGAAGAGAGGCTATATGTTCAGGATTCATGTCGTGTTCTAGCATCCTGGCAATATATTGATAACGGTCCGGAGTTTTCGCTGACGTAGCATTGCTGTGGCGGCTTGCGCTTAATCGGGGAGTGAGAAATTTTGCAGTGACATGTGCTTCAGCCAGATCAGTGGCAAAATTATTTTCTTTGGCGATTTTCCGCTTCAAAGCATTGTAGGTCCACAAGAGCGCATTTTTTTCCTTGATAATCGTGTAATGTTCTTTGCTAAGATCTGATAATTTTTTGCGATAGTACAGGGCCATGAGCATAATGATGACAATTCCTGCAAATGAGCTTGTGATGAGTATCTTATCAAAATCAAATAACATCATACATTCCTCTGATCAGTGAAGCCGAGCCTTCATTTTTGTTTTGAGTTTAATCAAGGCCTGGCTGTGTAGCTGAGAAACACGTCCCTCAGAGACATCAAGAATTTCAGCAATTTCCTTTTGGGTCAACTCTTCGTAATAATAAAGAGAAACGACAATACGTTCTTTTTCTGATAATTCTTCTAAAATTCCGGCAATAATCTGCGTGAGTTCGTGATTTTCAATTCGCTCAGCAGGGTAGGCCTCCGTGCGCTCTTCGACCAGTGTGTCGAGAAAGGCCCGGCCTTCATGTGAATGGTCAAGGGTCTCATGAAGACTGACGCAGCCCAGATGGCTCACTTCAGCCAGCATTTTTTGATAGTCCTCGGTTGTCATCTCCAAAGCCTGCGCAACTTCATGCTCTTCAGGATCTCTGCCAAGCTGGTATTCGAGTTCTCCTATCGTTCTGCTGATTCTAGTTTGTTTGTCCCTCAGTGAGCGGGAAAACCAATCAAGTTTGCGCATTTCATCGAGGATAGCACCTCGAATGCGATATTCAGCGAAGGTTTTGAAGAGGATTTTTTTAGACGGGTCAAATTTGTTGGCTGCGTCAATAAGACCAAGCATGCCGGCACTGCTCATATCATCCTGATTCATAAAGGCCGGTACCTGAGTAACCATTCTGCTGGTCAGGATATCAACAAGATAAAGATTGTCTGTGATGAGCTTTGATTTATCCTCAGCAGGTGTCG
>JABDPQ010000520.1 GCA_013042695.1 Desulfobacterales bacterium
AAATAGATATCTCAGATCGAGTGACATGAAGTGAAGGAAAGCTGACTGCATCGTTGGTGATTCCCAGGGTAATCAATGCTCCACCAGGCTTTACCAGGAAAAACGCCTGCTCAATAGCAGCTTTTGCACCTGCGGCTTCGACAACAACATCATACACCTCGTCCTTTACATCATCGGGATGAAGTGATTTTATTTTTTTGTTAAAGCTTATTGCCTTTTCCATCTTAGCTCGATTGATATCAAGAACCGTTATTTCGGCACCGATATAATCAAGAAGGGCGATCGACAAGATTCCTTCCGTGCCGCAACCAACTACGGCAACAGAAGTCCCTTTTGTAATCTTCGCCTTTCTCAAGGCATGGACACTGACTGCAAATGGTTCAGTTAAAATTGCCCTTTCATTAACCAGTTCGGAAGGTACAGGGACAAGAAACTCTGAATCGATAACGATCTCATCGGCAAATAAGCCGTTAATGGTGACACCGAATGACTTTTTATAGGAGCAGATATTGGTTTTTCCTTGAAGACAGAACTGGCATTCTCCACAATAGGTATTCGGAAAGGAAATAACTCTGGTACCCGGTTTATGGGGCGATTTTTTCCCGGCTTCCATGACAACCCCTAAAATTTCATGGCCGGGTCGGCAGGGATACTTTGCATATGGAATGGTCCCACGAAAAACTCGTAAATCAGACCCGCATATTCCACCATAGATGAGTCTTACACGCGCGTCGTTTTCCTTGAGTGATCGAACCGGAGCAGCTTTCCTCATTTTCAATTGCTCGGGTTTTTCTAAAAATAATTCAAACATATTTCACCGTCCATTTAACAACAAATCTGGCGAGATAGTTTTTATAGCAGGGGTGGGGGGCATTGCAATCTGCCTTGAGTTGAATTCCGCTCAACTCGCTAGTAGTTGAAGCCAAACCTTTAGGTGAAAAATTCATTAGAGTTGGATGAAAAATATGATCGGCCTTATTTACTTTTTGAGGCATATCTGTCTAATTGAGCCTGGCTGCGCTCACTCGGACAGACACCTGGGTGGCTACGCTTGTTGCATTTGGGTCATTTTATACGTTTATGTAAGCTTTCCCAACTATTAATCCGTAGACACATGGCTGACTTTTTTTCCCGGTGAATAAATATCGAGAATGTTCCAGTGACCTGTCGTCGGTACCGGGTTGTTGATCATCGCAACATCAAGTACCACCGGTTTGTTCAAGGCAATGGCTCTTATCAACGCCGGTTTAAACTCTGCTGCCGATTGGATTTTTACACCCTCAATGCCATAAGCTTTGGCAATTGCCGCGTAGTCAGGTGACGTTGATTCACCGTCTTTTTGAAAGACGGTTGCGAAGGTAGTATTATAGTGGGCCTTCTCAAGACCTGCAATGGTACCGAAGGCATCGTTGTTCATGATCAACCAGATAACGGCGATATCTTCATGCTTTGCCGTGGCAAGCAGAGCCGGATTTTGCCCAAAACCGCCGTCGCCGATGAGAGCAACAACTACCTTTTCCGGTGCTGCAATTTTAGCACCAATAGCGGCAGGTCCGCCAAAGCCCATGGTAGCAAAGCCACCAGGAATGAGAATGCTTCCCGGCTCATAGACGGGGAACTGCTGGCCGACTCCGTTCTTGTTCCAGCCCACATCGGTCGTGATGATGGCATCACGGGGGAGTACCTCTCGCACCTCTGCAAGAATACGTTCCGGCATCATAGGAAAGGCATCGCTCTGTTCCATCTTCAAATTGCTCTCTTTGAACTCGTGCCTGGCTTGAGTAATTTCATCCTTGAGGCTCTGACGCTGGATCCCTTGGGGATGCTTTGCCTTGGCAACCTTATAGAGTGCGTCGAGTGCTTGCTTGAGATCGGTGACAACGCCGATCTCGACAGGATAGTTGCGTCCTATCTCGCTTGGCTCGATATCGATCTGGATGAGTTTGGTTTTGGGAATATCAAAGGTGAATTCCGGGTACCATGAACTGCAGTCTGCTTCCTTAAAACGAGATCCAAGGCCAAGGATGAGATCAGCATCGAGGCAGGAATTATTGATGTACTGGGTTCCCCAGAAACCGGTCATGCCCAGGATGAATGGATGATCGTCGGGCAGGGCGCCTTTACCCATTAGGCTGTGGGCCACAGGAAGACTCAAGTGGTCCACTAACTTTTTCAATTCGTCGGCTGCTTTTGCCAGGACAACACCGCCCCCGACATAAACAACCGGATTTTTGGCAGCGGCAAGCATGTCAACGATCTCTTCAGCGGTACCATTATCCATCGAAGGTCTTCGGAGTTCCTTGGTATTTTGGAGCTGGCGTTCGAAAGGGGCAACATCCACCTCCTTGGAAAAAATATCCATGGGGACATCGACCAGTACCGGGCCGGGCTGACCGCTCTCAGCCAGAGTAAAGGCTTTTTCAATGATTTCAGGGAACAGCTCTGGGCGTTCTACCCGCCAGACACGCTTGACAAATGGGCGGTAAATTTCACATTGGGCGCCGTCTGCATGGAGGTTGACCTCCTGATGGGGATGTTTTCCGTAGTAATGGCTGGGGATATCGCCTGCGATAACCACCATGGGTATGCAGTCCAGAGCTGCATTGGCAACTCCAGTGGCCGCATTAGTCATTCCAGGGCCCAGATGGCTGAGTACTACTGAAGCCTTGCCGGTGACCCGTGCGTAACCGTCGGCTGCATGAGAAGCGATCTGTTCGTGGCGGACGTTGATAAATTTTATGGAACTCTTTTCCAGCGCCGACAAGACGGCAATATTGGTGTGTCCACATAGCCCGAAAATATGTTCAATACCTCGATTTTCTAAATATTTTACTAACTGGTGAGAAACGAGATCTTTCATGAGGTCCTCCATTAGGCCCTTGTGCCGTTACCAGGTTTCGGTGTTGTAAAATTCCCCAAACAGTTCCTCATCGCTTGGCTTGTCTTCAGTGATAGGTCTGGATACCCAGGTATAATTCAAATAGTGTTTTAGGGAGATATTCTCGTTGGTGACATTTCCAGCCCAGACCCCACAACCCATGCTCGATGTCATTGGCATACCGTTAATAAAACTCCCGGCGTTGGCCTTGGATTGAGGTTGTCGAACCATCATCCTGCTTACCGGGGCGGTCTGGGCAAGCTGGTCAATATGGTCATCATTAAAGGAATAAATTCCGCAGGAGTGCCCTTTGCCCTGGGTCGCATAGATTTGGCTAACCATACTCAATGCATTTTCAAAACCGCTGTACCTGAAGATAGACAGCAGCGTTCCAAGTTTTTCAGTGGAAAAAGGATGATCCTTGCCGATTTTGTCTTCTTCTACGATAAGAAATTTCTTGTCATCGGGAATGGAAAAACCTGCTATATCGGCTATCTGTTTAGCGGGGCAGGCAATGGTGTTCATTGTGCGATGGCCATCTGTCCAGAGAACCTTCTCGAGTTGAGCTTTTTGCTCATCGGAAACGAGGTAGCCGCCCTCTTTCTGAAGCTGATCAAGAAAGGCATCGTAGATGGTTGCCTCGACGACCAGGTTGCCGTCTGCCGAACAACCTGATCCAAAGTCGGACATCTTGCTCAGCATGCTGTTATGGGCTGCTTCTTCGATATTGGCGGTTTCATCAATAACCATGGTAGAGTTGCCCTGGCCGGCTGCATAGGCTGGCTTTCCTGACATG
>JABDPQ010000524.1 GCA_013042695.1 Desulfobacterales bacterium
ACAGCGTCAAGAGATATACGGTGATTCTGCAGCAGGATTTTGGTTTTTGCAATATGGGTCTGAGGCACGGCAATTATTATCTGGTTGATAATAGAGCAGCGGGTAAACGCGAGTACAGTATGCACCAGCATTGGTTTTTGCCGAAGCAGCATATATTGCTTCGGAACCTCTGACTTCATGCGGGAGCCGCTTCCGGCCGCTGGAATGATTACTGCAGCGCGTCCTTTCATCGGGGAGTGGGGTAATTGTTTACAATAAAAAAAGAGCGGGCTATAAGCCGAATTCTGTACCCCTAAGGGCCATGATCATTTAACTAAGGATGTCGGTTGCCCGACACCTCATGCAACCTACCCGGAGATCTCGGACGGGCCGCCCTCAAACATCTCTCTATTTGGTCTTGCTCCGAATGGGGTTTACCGTGCCCCTTGTGTCACCACAAGAGCGGTGAGCTCTTACCTCGCCGTTTCACCCTTACCTGAACGAATCAGGCGGTTTGTTTTCTGTGGCACTTTCCGCCGGTTACCCGGCGTTCGCGTTACGAACCATTCTGCCCTGCGGAGTTCGGACTTTCCTCTCCGGTTCATCTAGCAGCCGGAGCGATCATGCACCCGCTCCGGCTTAGAATGTAGTTCTTCTGGTAAAAAGATGGAAGAGAAAACTTTTGCTAGTTTTCGCGCTGTTGGTAGTAGATCATTCGTTGACAAGACGGGCAATCCAGAAGTTTATCTCCCCGGAGAAGCGTATTGTACTGTTGTGGGGGAAGGTTCATGAAGCACCCTTGGCAAACACCGTCAAAAACGTTGACGATAGCAAGGCCATTGCGGCGATTTCGGAGAATATCGTACTTGTTGTTTAAGGCATTATTTACCTCTTGAGCAAGTTTGTCACGTTTGCCGATTTTGGTTTTTTTGCCTTTGTTGATTTTCTCGATAGCTGTCCGTACTTTCTCAGTTTCTTCAGCGATGAGAGCCTTTTCGCCTTTTAAAATATTTTTCTCTTCAGTAACCTGCGTGGTCAGTTCTTCCACCTGCTCCATGATGGAGACGATTTTTTCCTCGTTTTCCTTGGCATTTTTCTTGGCGTCTTCAATTTCTTTGAGAAGTGCTGTTTGTTCACGACTGGTCTGAACCTGCATCATTTTGGACTGGCGCTCCTTGACACGGGCTATTTTATCAGTCATCTCATCTTCAAGAGTTCTTCTCTCTTTTTCAAGTTCGATAATTTTCATATCGATTTCGTTGATTCGACTTTCCCGTTCTGCCAGAGCAGATATGCGCTGATCGAGTTCTTCCTGCTCCTGTTTGATTTCGTCGTTAATTTTGTCTATCTCAAGATCAATAGCCTGTAGCGAGACAAGCTGCTCAATTTGTGCGTTCAAGACACTTCTCCTGTTTCGTTTGATTGATTTGTGTAACTGTGCTTATCCACCAATGCAAATGGGTGTGATTCTGTTTTCGTTTCGTAAATTGTCAAATTCCAGTTTTGTTGCTGAGCATATTCTCGTAATCTTTCTGCAAGCACCCGGACAGCAGGCTTTTCTGTAGCATAGTGCGTACCGTCAATGACACAGAAGTGACTTTCCTCGGCCCAGCGGGCTACGTTATGTTTGATTTCGGCCGAAATAAAAACATCTGCCCCACTTTGCTGTGCGGCTTCAGCAAAATCTGACCCGCTGCCGCCACAGAGAGCGACGGCGTAAATGGTTTCTGGTAGTCGGCCAGCTATCTGAACTGAGGGTAGCTCGAGTATCTCTAGAAGTGTGGCTATAAATTCTTTCCGGCTCAAACCCGAGGGGTATAATCCCTTTCTACCCATTCCTGCATTTTCTAGCTGATGAGTTGCGGACGGCACTAGGGGAAAAATCTCCTGCAGACCCAGTAAGCGGGCAAGAGCATCATTGACTCCACGTGCGGCACTGTCAAAATTGGTGTGGCAGGCAAGTATGTTGATCTGATTGCTCAAGGCCTTTTCTAAAAATTTTCCTGCAGGATCTGCGGTATTAATTGACGGGATCGGTTTGAAAATCGCCGGATGATGAGTGACCACCGTGTCAGCGCCCTGCTGGATGGCCTCCTCAAGAAGTGCATTAGTCGGATCAAGTCCAACAATAATTGTATCTACAATACGATTGCGGTTACCGACAAGCAAACCAACATTATCCCACGATTCTGCCATGGAAAACGGAGCGATTTCATCAAGGCACCTGATTATATCAGTGATGCTAACCGGCATAGTAAGCTGCTCATTTTCTTATTAAAAGCATAAAAAAAAGGTACATCCTTTTCAGGGTGTACCTTTAATCCTTCCTCGCCCAGTGAGTCTTTGTCTCGCCTCGGCGTTCTTTTTCCTTGAAGAGGGGAACTGTTTTGATCCCTCGCTGTATGTGTCGACGCTGTAACTTTTTCAACTTCCTGAGACGACGATGTTGTTAAACTGGTGGGCGCAGTAGGACTCGAACCTACGACCGACCGGTTATGAGCCGGTGGCTCTAGCCAACTGAGCTATGCGCCCTATCCGGCAGTTAAACTGCATATTAAAGAAAAATAATTAGATAAAGTCAATAAAAAAACTAGATCTACTTTGAAAAAAGGGTTTACGTACTCATGAACCATACATCACCACAGATTGGTTTATCCACAACAGAGCGATGATCAAAAGAAGCTAATGTCTTGCTGTTGTGGAGAAAGATAACTATAGTAGCTGCGGTCTTAAGGCAGATTAATTATTAGATTTAAGGATATCAATCGAGTCGTGATTTATAGTAACCTGCTCATTTTTCTTACGGCGATCTTTCTTCTCAGCATCGATACCATTCCTGATGCTCCACGTGTGTCGTGGCTTGAATTTTTTATTGTCCTTGTTGCCGGTTTTGGATGTTATGGCTTTTTAGCTCGGCGTCTTTTCAGCAGGAGCAAAGCGTACACCTCATCAGGTTATTTCTTGACTGAAAAGAGACTGTCTATTCTCGCACTGATTTTTTTTGGGGCAGTGTTGTTTGTCGGTGATGTGAAATACTATTTTTCACTTTTTTCGATGGGCGACAGGCTGCCGGTATTGGTTAATATTGCTGGTCTTGGTTTGTTCTTTGTTTTTCTTGCAATCATGTGGCTTGCTGCTCGTAAGAATTACGGTGTTGTTTTTGGAAGGGAATATTCGGAGACAACATTTCTTGGGGCAAATTTTAAATCCAATCTGCCTATCGTGCTGCCCTGGATCATTCTTTCGCTGATCTATGATTTACTTGCCCTCGTTCCATTTTCGGGTATGCGCAGTATTACCGAATCGGGCTGGGGAGATATGCTGTTTTTTGGTCTGTTCCTCATTTTTATAATGCTCTTTTTCCCACCCCTGGTGCGAAGACTTTGGGGGTGTAAAAAACTGTCCGAAGGGCCATTAAAAGATCACCTTGTGTCGTTTTGCGCGCGTCAAAAATTTAGGGCAGACATTTATATATGGCCACTCTTTGAAGGACGCATGCTTACCGCAGGAGTTATGGGACTCGTCCCGGGACTTCGTTATATTCTTTTAACGCCAGCCATCATCGAGACCATGAATATTTATGAGCTCGAAGCCGTCATGGCTCATGAAATTGGACATGTGAAGAAAAAACATTTACTGCTTTATGTGCTGATTATCGTCGGCTTTAGTGCCATGGCTGGCTTATTGGCGGAACCAGTGCTTTATTTCTTTCTTTCACTTAATTGGGTTTATCAATTGATGGCAAGTGATGCTATGGCACCGGAGACAATCATTGCACTTGTTGGTGGTTTGCCGCTGCTGCTCATGCTGCTGGTGTATTTTAGATATATTTTTGGGTACTTCATCCGTAATTTTGAGCGACAGGCCGATGCCTATGTTTTTAAAGTGTTAGGCAGCAGTAGTTCATTGGTTTCAGCTTTTGAAAAAATTGCTGGAACAAGCGGGCAGAGCAAGTCAAAGCCCAACTGGCATCATTTCGGTATAGGTGAGAGGATTGAGTATTTGCAACGCTGTGAGCGGGAACGACGATGGATCGGTCAGCAGGATCGAAAAGTGGCCATAAGTCTTATTGCATACGTTCTTGTACTTGCCTCAGTAATTGGCTTGGTGCGCCAGATACCCACAGAGCAGATGGTTCGGGATTACGAAGGTAAATATATTGAACTTGTACTGATGCAGAAAGGGCAGGATGTCGAGGATAAGGCACTCTGGTTTCGCTTGGTAGGGGATCTCATGCTTAACAAGAAGATGGAGCAACGAGCCTTGGTAGCCTATGAAAAGGCCCTGGAAATCGCTCCTGGAAGTCCAGAGTTGCTCAATAATCTTGCCTGGTTGTTATTGACCAGCGAAGATCCTACACTTCGAGACCCCCTCAGAGCTCTTAATCTTTCAAGAACTGCCGCAACGGTGAATCCTAAATCTCATATTCTTGATACGTTAGCAACCGCTTTTTGGGCAAACGGCCTCATTGAAGAAGCAATTGATGCAGAGCGTGAAGCTTTGCGCAGTGACCCTGCCCAGGCGGCTTATTATCGTGAGC
>JABDPQ010000530.1 GCA_013042695.1 Desulfobacterales bacterium
AAATACGAGATCTCTATGCAACTGCCATTTCAATTATTGACGACGATAGGGGGAAAGTCATTTTTGAAACCTTGGCAAATGAAGAACAATCGCACATCGACTTTTTGGAACACAGTATTGAAACACTTAAGAACAATGGAAGCGTTTCCTATGAGCAACTTAATACATCTATTCCTGATACTGAGGTTATCCTCAAAAATATAGAATCGATGAAAATCAAAATACCAGAACATATGCTGGGAGACATTAAGCGGGTACTGAGCAGTGCACTAAAACTCGAAATTGAGACAACTGAATATTATCAGAAAGCCTTTGATTCAACAGAAGGTGATATCAAGGCAGTCATGGGTAAATTTGTGGACATTGAGCAACGCCATACAGATGTTGTTCGTTTTGAGCTCGATTATGCTTCAAAGAGCGGTTTCTGGCTTGACTTTCCTGAGAAGAATATGGAGTTAGGATGGTAAGAAATAAAAAAAAATGGCAGATTTAATTACCTATCAATCCATAGCCGAATATTCCACGTAGTAGATTCTTCCTGTATCTTTTTTATTGATAAAGGAATAGTCTAATTTTACGATTTTGCTTAAACTGATGAGATCGGCAGAGGATATCTCTTCTCACCAACTGACACAACCTGTAGTCGATGTGACTTATTGTTCACATTCTATTTGAGAAGATCGATGCACCAATATTGTGAAAGATGTCCAGTCTATATCAGGAGGTACCAGGTCTAAGGTCTTCTTGTGCCATTTCCACTTTTTTGGGAAAAACATGCTTTCAGTAAAGGCTGCCCCTAAATGGCAGCCTTTCTACTCTCTTCGATATATACTTCGTTGAGACGGTGAACCACAGGTCCTGATTTCCCTGTGGATATCGCTACTCCATCAATCTCTACAACCGGGCAAACAAAGGTTGTAGCTGAAGTGATAAATGCTTCAGTTGCCTCCTGGGCTTCAGCTATGGTGAATGGTCTTTCTTCAATCTCCATGCCCAACTCGGAGGCAAGCCTGAGAACTGACGCTCGGGTTATACCATGGAGAATCGAATTTGAGAGGTTACGGGTGATTATCTTACTTTCTTTAGTAACAATATAGGCATTATTTGAGGTCCCTTCTGTAACATAGCCGTCTTCAACCATCCATGAGTCATCTTTTCCCTCCCTTACAGCTATCATCTTCGCCATGGAAGGTGCAAGCAATTGAATTGTCTTGATGTCCCTACGCCCCCAGCGTATATCTGGTACGGATATAACACGTATACCGGGTTTTACTGATGTAAGTGGTCTTTCCTGGGTAAAAAGTATCATGCTTTGGGGAACATCCTTAGGGAAGGCAAAATCTCTGTCCGCGCTACCGCGTGTCACCTGGAGATAGATAGCACCTTCACTTAGGTTGTTTTTTTTGACCAACTCCCGGTGAATCTTTAGAAGTTCATCCTTGCTCTTTGTCATCGTCATGTCAAGTTCTGTCAATGAACGTTCCAGACGTGAGATGTGTTCTTCAAAATCAACGAGTTTTCGATCAAGGACTGCAGTTACCTCATAGACGCCATCAGCGAACAGAAATCCGCGATCAAAGATTGAGATCTTTGCCTCTTCCTCCGGTACATAAATATCGTTTACATATACAACTCGGGCCATAATTTATCCATATCCGTGAATTGAAGTATTATGTAGCAAGGGCTCTACAATCAGTCCTGCTTTTAAGTACATAATTGTCGAACAGAATACACTGGGTGTTTATTTTCTCACTGCTGCGATAACAGATATCTCCACTAGCAATTCTTCTCTAGCCATACTTGCTTCAACACATGCACGCGCTGGGGCACATCCCTCTAAAACCCAATTATCCCAAACTTCATTCATTTCAGGAAACAACTCCATGGACTTGATATATATAGTTGTTGAGAGGATATGTTTTCGATCACTACCTGCCTGTTCAAGAAGAGTATTAACCCTAGAGAGCATTGTCTCGGTCTGCTCTTTTATTCCTTTAGTTGCATCTTCAGCAACCTGTCCACACAGGTAGATAGTATCATTATGAATAACGATTTTGCTCATCCGATTACTGCTGTCCATTCGTTTAATTGTCATTTTTTGCTCTCTTTATGTTGTAGATTCAAATGTTGATGTTCAATCTGTTTCAATGCTGTATTTCTTTAGTTTTCTGTAAATAGTTGGTCTGCTGATTCAGCTATTCCATGATTACTTGACGCTGCCGGTACAAACCTCCCTGATTACAGAGAAAATTAGAACCTAATATGTTTCCTGTCAATCAATCTCGATGGACAGGAAGAATATTTTGAAGTGAGTCATTCATTTTTCACTTTTACCCAACAGCAAAAATAACAAGTAAACTCGTTCGTCCAGCAAGGTTAAAATGGAGCAACTTTGTCTCAGTCTTTTGGCGAGATTTAGTAGGAAGCAGCAACCCGAGGCTTACAGGATGAGTGTTTACATTCAAATTTACTTAAATGGTTAACATTGCCGATACTGGTCTTTACAATTACTCTGGAAGGTGTCCATGGAAACTTTCAGGAAAGAATCATTAACTTCCTGATCCCATCAAACTCAACCTTGCCAATGAATATCCATTAGCGCTACTACTGCTGCATTCATTACGGTGTACTTGACCTTGCTCTATTTGTTGGTTGTTGTGAATCTGACGAGGTTTGAGGTTGCGCTCGCGGCTGTTCTTGTGTCCGCTTTTCCTTATTTTTAATCGTAAAGTTGACCTTTTTTGTTGGTGCCTCGCCTCTATAGCTAATCCGTAAACTATAGTTACCGGCATTAAGATTCTTTAGAGCATTTTTCTTCAGTTTTACTTCGCTGAATCTCCCCGCATTATCCTTACGCAGTTCATATTTAATTGGAAAACGCGAATCATGATCAATCTTAACAATTACATCAGCGCCAGAATTGAAAGATTGATTGCTTCGAGGTGAAATAATCCGAAGAGATTTTAAAGGTGTTAGCTGCTTCTTCGCATGCGGTGTTGCTGACGCTGATGCTGTAAAGGGAGATTGCCGCCGCTGGTTGTTTGCAGAAGGTGCCGCCTTCGTAGCCATTGAAGATCTTGGCAGTGCTCCTCTAGTTGCTATTATTTCAAACATATCACTCTCAACAGAATACTTCCCTTTTTCCTCAATCCTGATCTTAAAGGACCGGGGCTGTGCCATTGCTCCTTCTATTTTATCCTCAATTATCCCATCCCCTACTCGCCAGTTATAAGTCATTGCTTCTGATTGTCCGGATGGTTTCGGTGGGGGTGGGACAATAGTATTGGCAATTACTCCAGCCAGGGCTCCATTTTTTTTCAATAACGTAATTTTCATTCGCTTTGTGACACCAGTGGCAAGCCATTTAATCTGCATATTGCTTCCAGTCACCCATTTCTTTGTACCTTTTGGAGATTTGATGATAATCGGTGCAAGGCCGACTTTATTTGCTGATTCTATGTCAAGAGTATTCAACGAAAAAGTTCGCGTTTCGCTAAAGTCACCGATGACCCAGTTGTCGGATGACCCACTTTTGACGAGTACACGGGCCCGCAAGCCCCAAGTACCTTTTTTCGTGAAGTTCGCATTTGGAATTGACTTCTGGAAGATATCACCGGACACAGGTATAATTGACCCCACAATTTCTTCACCGGGTATAGAACCGTCGTAGCCGGTGATAACGGTTTCCAGGTAGGGCCACGTTCCTCCTTCAGTAAAGAAAAATTGAATATCCAGCGCTGTAGTGGTGATCCAATCGGGACTTTCAGTGAAGCGGATATCGATATCGACTGGAACGCTTAGATAAAGTTTGTTTTCAATTGGAGCCTTGATTTCTGGCGGAGGTGGTATGTAGACTAATTTCTTTGCCTTGTCTAATGATTCGGGTTTAACCCCTGGCTTCGGTTTGATAGACTGGATGTTAGGATAAGAAGTATGGTTATAGTCTCCTTTTTCATATTCCAACTCTCCTCGGAAATATAGCCTGAAATCAGGATCATTAACATTGAAGCCCTTTACTCTTACTGACCATTGATCCTCAGTTTTATCTTCTAGTTCCCATCCTGCTAAATTAAAGGAATAGTTTTCATAAACTTTCTCGATTATTGTCTGACCTCCTTGATCAAGCCAAAAACCAGACGAAACATCCCACTCCGAACCATATATATCTAAATTTACAACAGGGTGATTTATATTTGATAGCGTTGCCGTTTTATTAATAGTATACGTCTTACCGGATTCTGCCCATTCACTATTCTTGTCACCAATTTTGATTTTTACCAGGTTTTCTGGGTTTTCTTGTTCGCTTGCTGTTATATTTACTACCAACTCCCCATTATCAAGGTCATCTGCGTCATCTATGATGTGAATTTTGTCTACCCGCAACTGAAGATTACGTTTACTGGTCCCCACACTACCCGATGCAAAGGTTTCGCATGAATTTTGATCCCTTACTTTCAAAACATAATTATAATTAGTGTTGACGTTGAGGTTTTCAAAAATAAATACCCCATAGTCAAAATTATTTTTTGTTTCTGACCGACTAATGTGTGGCAAAAAGCCGTCTTTTTGAGGATATCCTGTTGATGATATTTCCAAAGTGACCTTGTCGGCTATCTCTGGACCTGAACATTCCACATAAAAAGTCAGTGATGTTTTAGGGCTGTTCACGTGTATATAGCAGTCTGCTGCCCAGATCTCTGGAGAGCATGTCTTCCCATATGCAGGAGTTACATATAAAAACAAGAGGATAAAAGCTACCAGGCTTTTTCTAAGTATGGTGGTGCCTGAAGAGTTCAGAAAGATGGTTAAAAAGCAAGCGTTTTGATTAGTCATTTCCTTACCTCCTCTTAACTGCTATCTGGAAAGGGTAAAATTAATTTCAAACCGAGCATTACCCCAGACAAGCAACGCCACCGCAGTTCGACCCGTATCGGATTCTCTCTGTGCCATTGCCCAAAAGCACCGTTCTGAAAAATTTCAGCGGTCTGCTGTCACCAATATTCCCTTCTGTATAAACTCATTTATTGATTTTCAAAGTATCGTCTATTATATCAGTACCGAATACAGATCAAAAGGTTCACTCCATAATTCTGTTAAAAAACGCACCTGCGCCTTAGGTTTTAAATTTGAGATATCGACCTCAATTTGACTCCAGGGCTCATTTAAGCTCCCTGATCCCATCAAAATTAAACCTTGCCAATAGATATCCATAAAAGCTACTGTTGCATTTTTTTACTTGATTTTAAAATCTTACCTTACTCCTGTTAGGTTACGGAAAAGCCCTCTGGTGCAATTGAAAACACTATCATTGGCAAGGTTAACCATTTAAGCAAATCTGAAAGTTTACACTATTCCTGTCTCTCTTTTATTGATGGACAGGAATTATCTCTTACAGGTAATAGTCCAATATTTTACAAGAAACGGTGAATCTTGTTTCGGTATATATAGGAGTTATCAATAATTTCCTTTACTGAAATTATTTCTATCAGAGGCGCTCACCCACCGGTTTGAAATAACCTTTCTCTGTCCCGGTGATAGGAAATTCCGAGGTTGTGGATTTATCTCGGCACGACTGGAAACATCTTGGATTAGAACTTCACAGGCAGAATCATAACCTTAATTTTCTAATAAAGATCTAATACTGCCAACATGCATCCCTGTTTTAATCTCCACCAATTAGTCACATTTTATTGTTAGTTCTAGTGAATATCGGTCTAATGATTATGATTTTGAGGTGGACCATATAGAGTTGACAGACAATTAGCGATCTAATTTTCGTTAAATCTGAAAACCCTCATTCCGGTCCTCAAATGAGGTGAAGTTTTAGAACTCAAAGGGGAGGGCAAAACGATGTCTATTATTACGATTTCTAGGCAAATAGGAAGTTTAGGAGATGAAATAGCCAGGGCAACGGCTGACAAGCTCGGATACAAATACATCGAAAAAGTTCAAATAAGTGAGATCCTCTCAAGGCTTGGATTTTCAATATCAGATATTGATAAATACGATGAAAAAAAGCCATCTTTATGGCAAACCCTTTCAATGCAGAAAGAGCTATTTGCACATTTCATTCGAGCGGCTGTGTATGAACTTGCAGCCCTAAAAAATGTTGTGATTGTCGGTCGAGGGGGGCAAGCAATATTGAAAGATATTCCTGGGACCTTGCATGTAAGAGTTATTGCACCTTTTGAAACAAGAGCAACTCGATTAATGGAACAAAGAGGAGATGATGAGAATAACGCGCAGCGGATCATTCGTCAAAGTGATCGTGACTCATCTGGGTATCTAAGTACATACTTTGATGCCAGTATTGACGATAACGACCTTTATGATCTGGTCATAAATACTCGGGCAATGACACTGAACGAAAGCGTCGAAATGATCGCATGTGCAGTTGGTGCTGATAAGATCAAAGAAAGTCCTCAAATGTCTGAAGTATTATACGATATTGCTTTGAATCATAAAGCGAAAGGAGCTCTCTTGAAAATTTCAGATAAAGTGCAATGGGTGGACTTGGAGATTGAAAAAGGAATTGCTTTTTTAACAGGATTAGTCGGTTCGCCCACAATAAAAAATGAATGTGAAAAAGTAATATTAAACATCCAAGGTATTAAATCGGTACATAACCAGTTAAACGTGCGGGATGAAAAGACAACCATTTTTTAAAATGTAGCAGTTCCGAACATAATATTTCCAACTGAAATCTTTTTGTTCCTTAGCGTTATACACCGATCGAGCTTCCTCCTGTAGATCCTAGAGTCGGAGATTGTTCCAGAACATTAACGGAGATGTGTCTGGAACAAGGTCAACTTAGAGTAATTGCCCTTTTGTATTGTTATTTGATCTGGCAACCTAAGGGCGTTGAGGTTCTGAAAGAAGATTCATTTAAGGTGATGCATACCTCCCCCTAAAATATACTTCCAATTGTTGTCTAAATTTAGGAATATGAGTAGCAGCAAAGCCCACCACACCAAGAGTTAGCAAATATATAAAGCTCCACAACACGTATGAACTTGCAGGGTCGAAATATGGCATATCGCACCTCCTTACAGTACTTTCGACAAATAAATCCATCCGCATTAGTAAAATCTTAACTGGCAACTTGTAAAACACTCGCG